>JAFUKK010000083.1 GCA_017473665.1 Lachnospiraceae bacterium | reverse complement strand
TGGTCAGCATTCCCCTGGTATTTGCCTCCATCAACTGGTTTATGGTTTTCCTGGCTGAGTTTATGGGTGTCCTGCCTAAGGCTTATGTGGCGCCTCAGAGCTTTTTATACACGATTATTTTGGTGTGCTGCAGTTATTTTGGTTCCCTGTTTTTGTTGAGACGAAAGGTATCCAAGGTGGATATGGTAGAGAGCTTAAAGGATAATCGGGAATAAATGTATCTTTTTTTCTGTGGTTAGATGGTGTATGATAGCAAAGGAGTATGATTTAGAAGGAGAAGTATATGAAAGAAAAGAAAGTAACTGGATTTGATTATTTATGGTGTGCCTTATACGCCTTTGCAGGCATGGCCTTTGAACTGTTGGCGCAGGTCGTGGAGGGAATGCTTGGTATAGATATAGCTCACTATACCGCAGTACAGAATATTATTCACTGGTTGATAACAATAGCAGGCTGGGTTGCGATCGGACTTTTGGTGATACATATAGGCAAGAAGACCACAGGTTTTAACATCTGGGAGCAAAGAGCCCGGATGAAGAATTGGCAGTATGTAGCCATTGTAGTATGTTTTCTGGTAAATATTTTTGTGAAGTATTTGGAGTGGGGCGGATTCAAAGTAGTCAGAGAATGGAATTCCAGAGGACCGGTGCTGTTTGGATTCCAATACCTTTACTATCTGGCAGAGGGCTTCTTGATATCATTGATTATCATTTTCGGACAGAAGGCCTGTGAGAGATGGTTTCACAATGAAAAGCTTCCCTATGGAGGAATTGTCCTGGGACTGACCTGGGGATTGGCCCACATTTTTACAAAGGGCAGCCTGTTGATAGGTATTTTATGTGCCCTTGGAGGATTCCTGTTCGGAGCGGCATATGTTTTGGTAAATAAGGATTATAGGAAAGCATTACCCGTTATTACCTTGTTGTTTGTCCTGTAAGTTTTGGTTTATCGCAGAAAGGAGCGGGATTAGATGGAAGTGATATACATATTGGCAGGGCTTTTGATTCTATGGATGGGATATCCTTATGTACGATATTTCTGGAAACGGATTATTTTCTATAAAAAACTAAAAGGCATATGTAAGAAAAAAGGATTTCAGCTGCATGGGACCCATCTGCTTTGGTTTCTGGGCGGTAGGAATGGCAAAAAGTGTGACTGCTATATTGAGAGCCCTACATCTGCTTTTTGTATTAAATTATTCGGTGTGGTCCCCCGTTTGCGAACCTTAGTGTTTGTGGAGGAAAGGGTTTATTTTCTGCGAAGGCACATGGGAATGTTGTTGTTTCTTAATGAGAAGGTTGATGGTGACAGCAAAGAGTTGCCGGAATATGATTTCTATTATAAGGGGAAAGACAGTTTCCCGGAAAAGAAAAGATATCATATTTTGCTGGTGATTCCTGTTCCGGTAGAGATGTTACATCGGTTTGATAATGGGCAGGAAGTGATTCTAAATCCGGGAGATAAGATACGAGATATGGAAGTGTATAACCAGTCGTGGTTGCTGGAGAAATTGGAGAATTTAGAATAAACAAAAAGGGAAACGTACTGCATCTTGGTTCGTTTCCCTTTTCTCATCTTGGCTAGTCAACATACTTATCCGTATTCATGTGCCAACCCTGCTGATAATAAATAGTCATATAATATGTGATGTCTCCATGTTGCACCTGCACTCTGCAAACACCATCGTCATTGAATTTATCGGTAATCTCCATCTTTTGGTCATAGAAATATACCCACGCACTTCCGTCATCTTCATAAAAGACATTGGGTTCATTTAAATGTTCCATGATTTCTTCTTCCGTAAGAGGTCTCGCTTCTGCCGATTTATCATCAAGAGCAACTCCGCCTCCATGCATGGAATGCACTGTACCATTTTCATGCTCACATATGACTTCGTATTCCGCTGTATTTCCGGTGGTTTTGATGTTCATTATCGCGTCCGTCTGGTCTCCTTTAAACCAGATTTGTATCTGCCGCTGAATATTTCCCAGGTTAGCAGCGTAAGCAGTTGTGGAACCACCCACTATTACACACAGTGCAATTGCTGCCGCTGCTGTTAACATTTTATTTCTCTTTACATTATTTAATTTTGCCATTTTTTCAACCTCCATTGTAAAATCCTCGGAGGTATGTAAAACTGAAAATGCTTGTTTATATTTTTCTTTATTTGTCATCGTCCCATTCCTCCTGTAACATGCTTTTGAGCATTGTTCTTCCCCGTGACAAGCGTACTTTTACATTACTTTCCGATATATGTAAAGAATCCGCAATTTCCTTGATAGAATAATCTTCGTAATAAAACAGATGTATCACTATACGGTACTTTTGTGGCATCGCCATTACTGCTTCGAATAAATGCTCTGATTCAAGTGTCTCAAATGTCAGTGTCTCCATGTATTCTTCTAAAGACATTTTATTTTGTCGCCAAAAAGTACGATTTGCGTTTTTTGCTTTGTTGATTGTCACGCGAATCAGCCATGCTCTGATATGCTGTTCGCTTTCAAATATGTAATTTCCTGTGTAATATTGAAGAAATGTTTCTTGAACGGCATCTTCCGCATCCTCTTTACTTTTACATACGTTAAATGCCACTGCATACAAATTCTGCTGATAACATTCCATCAACTTTTTTAAATCCTTTTTCATGAGTACTCCCGGTATTTTTTTTGAAGGTCCTTCACCAATAGTACAAATGGGAACGGCAAAAGGTTACAAAAGTCCAAAAATATTTTTTACATTCTATGCCAATTCCTTCTTCCAGTCAAATTACGTTGAAAAGGTATCTTTTTTTATTCTCCATTATGGTGTACTATAGGTATAACGATTTATTACTACACCAAGAAGGAGTACATCATGGCAAAAACCAACTCACCCATTCAAATAGGAACCCACACGCTGCGCAACAGAATTACCTTTGCGCCCACGGTGAAATTTGATTTTACGGATGATTCCGGTATGGTTACCGAGAAGCTGGTTTCCCATTATGTGGAAAGAGCCAAGGGCGGCTGTGGCTTGATCTGTGTGGAAGCTACCGCAGTGACTCCCGGAGGCAGATTTGGTAAAAATCATATGGGTCTTTGGCGTGACGAACAGATAGAAGGGCATAAGCTCATTACGGAGGGCTGTCACAAGCATGACTGTGTGGTCATCATACAATTAAATCATACCGGCTATACCTCCAATCCGGAGTGTGGACCGGCCATAGGTCCCTCTGGCATCCAGTGGCAGGGATTTCGGGGAGAATATACCACCATAGAAATGAGTCCGGATGAGATTCAGCAGATGCAGCAGGCCTTTGTGGATGCAGCTGTCCGTGCAAAGAAGGCAGGCTATGACGGAGTGCAGTTCCATGGTTGTCACAGCTATTTGATTAACCAGTTTATGTCCCCGGCGACCAATTTCAGGACGGATGAATATGGTGGCAGTGCAGAGAACAGAGCCCGGTTTTGTGCAGAGATGATTTGCAGAGTAAGAGAGCTTTGCGGTCCGGACTTTCTGATTTCTGTCCGTACTTCCGGTTACGACAAAGATTTGGAGGATGCCATTGCAGTGGCAGAAGAGTACGTGAAAGCAGGCTGTGATTACCTTCAGGTATCCACCGGATTGACGCCCATAGATGATTTGGCGCCTTTCCGGGGTGGTAAGGTGTCCGGTGTACAGAGCCTGGGAGCCTATTTCCATGAGCATTTTGCAGGACGTGTCCCGGTATCCTGTGTAGGCGGATTGACAGAGCCGGAACAAATTCACTATCTGCTGGAAAATGATTATGTGGATACGGTGGATGTGGGCAGAGCCATTTTGGCAGACCCTGATTTTGCGGCTGCTGTTATTGAAGATAAGGCATATACCAAATGCCTGGGATGTAAGGCATGCCAGTATGGCCCCTTTACAGCCCATAAATGTCCGGCAGAAATGATTCGTCAAAGAGCGTAGAATACCAAATAGAAATAGGCTATGACAATATAATCGTAGGAGGATACAAAATGAATACTGCAAAAATAGACCAATTTCTGGATTCCCTGGTGGAGAGAGGAATCCCTTCTGTGGATTGTATGATTTATAAGGACCATCAGCTGATTTACCGCCATATGTGCGGTACTACGGACCACGGACACAGTAAGGCGGTTCAGGGGGAGGAGTTATATCTGATGTTTTCCATGACCAAGGTACAGACCATGACTGCAGTACTTCAGCTGGTGGAAAGAGGACTGCTGTCTCTGGAGGATGAGGTAAGCAAATATCTGCCGGCCTATGGCAATCTGATGGTGAAACAGGATGGACAGGTAGTACCCTTGACCACTCCCATGCGTATCAAGCATTTATTATCCATGCAGTCGGGACTGGATTATGATTTGGACCGTCCCGGCATCAGACGGGTATTACAGGAGAAGGGACAGGCAGCTACTACCCGGGAATTGGTGGACGCTTTTGTGGAGACACCCTTGAAATTCGTGCCCGGGGAGCACTATGAGTACAGCTTAAGTCATGATGTGGCAGCAGCTATCGTGGAGGTAGTATCCGGTATGACCTTCGGAGAATATCTGAAGCAGAACATCTGGGAACCTTTACATATGGAACATACTTTTTTTGCTAAGCCTATGAATGAGATGGAGCAGCTGGCGGACCAGTTTATCTGTAATGAAAAGGGAGAGTTCCTGCCCATGGAGCCCTCCTGCAATTATCAGTTGTCAGAATGTTATGAAAGCGGTGGTGCAGGACTTATCAGCTGTACAGAGGACTATGCAGTATTTGCAGATACCCTGGCCTGTGGCGGTATCAGCAAGGATGGGGTACGCATCATCAAGCCGGAGACCATTGAGCTGATGAAGGAGAATCTTCTGGGAGAAGCTTCCATGGAGGAGATTAAGAATAATATGGGCCGTCTGGGCTACGGCTATGGCTGCGGTGTGCAGGTATTGTTACAGCCGGAATTATTGAACTCCCCTGCTCCCGTGGGTGTGTTTGGCTGGGATGGTGCGGCAGGTAGCTGTATTATCATGGATACCAAGTCCCGGATGTCTTTGGTGTATACCCAGCATGTGCGAAACTGCGGTATGGCTTATGGAGAGATTCATCCCGGACTTAGGGATTTAATGTTTGAGTAGTATAACAGAGAGTAGGTATCATGCCACCGGATGGTGGTTTAAGGGAAAGGAAGGAATCAGCTATGAAGGAAATGCCCCAGGTAAAAACATTCACTGATGGCAGCAAAATGTGGCAGCAGAATTTCGGAGCCTTTGAGGCAAAGGTATATTTGCCCCAGTGCGATTTGATGACAGATGTAATCAATTATGGATTTGTGACCCCTTATTTACTGGTCTTTGAGGAAAATAAAAATACCCCGGAAGAGGCTATCGCCTTTGCAGAGGAAAGCGGTCTGGCAGAGATTGCTGCAGGCTATGGAGGAAGTGTGGTATTTATCTACCCCACCAATGAGGGGGGCTGGCAGCAGGCACCGGAGGATTTGTTTGCTTCTATTATTGCTGAGACCAAAATCAGCCAGTATTACCAGGACGGCGTAGCCAAGATGCGGGACCGTTTCACCGGCAACTGGGGCAGTCTCTA
>JAFUKK010000082.1 GCA_017473665.1 Lachnospiraceae bacterium | reverse complement strand
TTTTCGCCACCGCTTAAGGAGGTAATCTGCTTGAATACGTCGTCACCGGTAAAGAGAAAGGCAGCCAGTACATTTCGAATCTCTGTATTGGTCATGTCCGGATATGCATCGGAGATTTCTTCGAAAAGAGTATTTTCACTATGCAGTACCTGATGTTCCTGGTCGTAATATCCGATTTCTACATTAGCGCCTAAGGTAAAGCGACCTGTATCTGCAGAAACTACTTCATTGAGAATCTTTAGCAGGGTGGTTTTGCCGGTGCCGTTGTCGCCGATAATGGCCACATGTTCCCCGCGCTTGATTTCAAAGGAGGCGTCGGAGAATAATTTTTGTGAACCATAGCTTTTGGCCAGGTTTGTAACAGTCAGCACATCCTTACCGCTTTGTATATGAGGAGTAAGCGTTAGCTTCATCTCATCGTTGTATTCCGTGGGCTTCTCAATTACCTGCATTTTAGAAAGTAATTTCTCACGACTTTCTGCACGTTTAATGGATTTTTCACGGTTGAAGGAGCGAAGCTTTTCGATAACCTCCTCCTGATGTTTAATTTCTCTTTGCTGATTCAAATAGGCATTGCGGGCGGCAATGCGCAGGATTTTCTTTTTTTCTGCATAAGCAGAATAGTTGCCGGTAAAGGTGGTGGCGTGACTTTGGTCCAGTTCAATCACTTTATTGGCAATACGATCCAGAAAATACCGGTCATGGGACACAATCAGTACCGCACCCTTATAATTCAACAAATAGGTCTCCAACCATGCGATAGAATTCATATCCAGATGGTTGGTAGGCTCGTCCAGAATAATCAAATCCGGTTTCTGCAACAATAGTTTGCCCAGGGCCACACGTGTCTTTTGGCCGCCGGAGAGAGTAGAGACGGATTTGGTAAAATCTTCCTCTGTAAATCCTAAGCCTTTCAGAATTCCTATGATTTCACTTTTGTAGGTATAGCCGCCACCCATTTCAAAGGAATGGGTCAGATCGGTATATCTCTTCATCAATAATTCTAAATCATTGCCTTGACGGTGTTTCATTTCAGCTTCGCAAATACGCATGTTTTCTTCTAAATCAATAAGCGGCTGCTTTACGGATAATAATTCCTGATAAATGGTATTTTGGCTGTTTACGGCACCATTTTGGGCCAGATATCCCAGTGTTTTGTCTTTTGATAAAGCCACCTGTCCAAAGTCTGCTGCCAGTTCGCCGATGATGATGCGTAGCAAGGTAGTTTTACCCGCACCGTTGACACCTACGATAGCTGCTTTGTCGTAATCCTCTATATGAAAATTGATATTTTCCAAAATGATTTCTTCGTTAAATGTTTTGGAAATATTCTGGCAGGATAAAATCATTTTAATGTCCCTTTCTGTCCGGTAAAAAATACTCTGTGTAGAATTTTAACCCGTGTAAATATTCCTGTCAATGAATTGACAAGAATTTAACAGTTGATTATAATGATACCAAGGGTAGAAAACTCCCATATGTCATGCTTGCATGAACATATGGGAGCTTGAGACCCGCACACACATGAGGAAGTAGCCCGATAGGGCGGATTCCGAATGTTTGTAGGATTGCAAGAGCGCAAAGCGCGGAGCAATCCGTAGGTATCATTATATGGTAATGATATATCTAGATTTTTTTCAATCCGCAGGGGAAGTGCGACAGATTCGGGAGGTTTTACCTTGGAAGAGAAAGAAATATCACAGGCCGTAATCGGCCGGTTGCCCAGATATCTCCGATATTTAGGAGATTTAAAGGATGAGGGAGTGGAGCGTATCTCCTCCCAGGAACTTAGCGAGCTGATGAAAGTTACTGCATCTCAGATACGTCAGGATTTTAATAATTTTGGTGGTTTCGGGCAACAAGGTTATGGCTATAATGTAGAATATTTATACAAGGAAATCAGTAAGATTCTGGGACTGGACAGGATTCATAAGTGTATTATCGTAGGAGCCGGTAATTTGGGACAAGCTCTGGGCAACTATATGAATTTTGAACGTAGGGGATTTCATTTTATGGGTATGTTTGACAAGAATCCTGAGTTATGGGGCAAGCAGGTACGTGACGTACAGGTAATGCCTATGGAACAGATGGAGGAATTTGTACGTACCAACCAGATTGAAATTGCCGTGTTGACGATTCCCAAGACCAGTGCAGTAGAAGTGGCAGAGCGTTTGGTGGAAAACGGTGTTGGTGCCATTTGGAATTTTGCTCACGTAGATTTGAATCTGCCTGAAGGAATTCAGGTGGAAAATGTTCACTTATCAGACAGTTTGATGAAACTTTCCTATAATATTAACCGTAGCGATAATTAGGTATAACCAGTGCCATAAGCTTTTGTGCGTGCACAGAAATGGAGAGTTATGGAACAAAAAGAAGGTCGGTTTAAGCGAGAGGAATTTGCGAAAGCATTGGAAGGGAAAAAGCTTCCGGTGCTTACGCTGGATAATAAATGGTATCGTCTTTTGAATAAGCTGAGCCGTGAGTCGGTGAAAAGCCTGGAGGAGGAACTGAATACCTTATTAAAACGCCAAGGAAAAATTCACACAGAAACCAAGGAAATCAAGTTTCATAAAAAGAAACTGATGAATGATATTGTGACAATGGTGGATGAGCTGGAACAGAACCGAAGTCCCAAATTAGAAAAAAAGATTGAGGATACCAAGAAGCTGATAGACGCCTGCAATGAACGGTTGGAAAGCTACAAGGATGAAATGATGGAACTGCCCGGACAAATAGACCGGGTCAATCTGCAGTTAATGCTGATGACGATGGAATATTGTTACAAAGAACTGCAAGAAAATACGTCCAATATCAAGGAGATTACTGATTGGGTGACAGAGGTGAGGATTCAGTTGAAAAAGCAACTGGTACGTAAGCAGGAACTGGAAATCCAGAATCATGAAATCTATAGTTACATGCATGATATTTTTGGTGCAGATGTGGTTGATATGTTTGACATGCAATATAATCCGGAGGAGAAATATCCGCGCAAGACAAGTAATGATGAATAGTTTGAAAAGGACTGTATTGCTACAGTCCTTTTGTGTCTGTAAATCAGAAATTATTACCGGAAGCTGATGAGGTGAAATATGAAATATATTGTGACTGCCGATGAAATGAGAAAATGTGACCAGAATACTACGGAATTTTTGAAGATTCCTGCAATGGTTTTAATGGAAAGAGCAGCATTATCTGTGCTAAAGCATATTAAGGAGCGTTTCTCCCATAAGGAGCCGTCAGATGTGTCTGCATTGATCTTTTGTGGAGTGGGTAATAATGGCGGTGACGGATTGGCACTTGCCAGATTGATGGCAGATGCAGGTTATCTTGTAGAGGTATGTATTCTGGGAGATAAGACCCGTTCCTCATCAGGATGGAAAAATCAATACGATATTCTACAGCATTATAATATTAAAATCGGGAGCAATTTGCCGGAAGGAGAATATACTATCCTTATAGACGCATTACTGGGAGTGGGAATTTCCCGGGATATCAGTGGTGCCTTTGAACAGGCTATTCATTGGTTTAATTCCCATCAGGGATACAAGTTGGCTATTGATATTCCCAGTGGTATTCATACGGACACAGGAGCAATCTTGCATTGTGCGGTAAAGGTAGACACCACAGTGACCTTTGGATTCTTGAAACGAGGATTAATACTGGCGCCCGGATGTGTCCATGCAGGGCGGGTAATATGTGAGGATATAGGCATTCGGGAAAAGAGTTTTCTGGGCAAAAAGCCGGGGATGTTTACCTATGATGAGACCATATCACAGCTATTGCCCCAAAGAGATCCATTGGGTAATAAAGGGACCTTTGGAAAGGTATTGATGATAGCAGGCTCTGATAAGATGGTTGGTGCTGCGGCACTTTGTGCCAAAGCATGTTATCGAACAGGGGCAGGGATGGTCAAAGTATTAAGCCACCCCGACAACAGGATGCCTTTGACAGCATTAGTACCGGAGGTATTGCCGGGTACCCTGGAGGAACTTAAGGATGGGCTTGCATGGGCAGATGTGATAGTATTTGGCCCCGGTTGCGGACAGAGTCAGGAGATGCGAGAATATTTATGCTATTGTCTGAAATGCAGTGATTTACCCTTGATAATTGATGCTGATGGTATTAATATACTATCAGCACAGGAAGATTTAATAGAATTACTCAAACAGCAGGGGGAAAAGGGACGTACATTGATACTTACGCCTCACATGGGAGAATTGTCCAGACTTACCGGTACAAAGATGGCTGCATTAAAAAATGCAATGCCCGGCGCTGCGAAATATTGGGCCACTCAGCTGAAATGTACGTTGGTAGCCAAAGATGCCATTACCTTTACCGGAAATGAACATTATTCTATTTGTACTTCCTTCTGTTGCAATAGTGGATTAGCCACTGCAGGCAGTGGAGATGTACTTACAGGGATTATTGCAGGTTTGACTGCCCAGGGGCTGAGTGGTTTTGAGGCCGCTTCCAAGGGAGTAGCAATTCACGCATTGGCCGGTGCACAGGCATGTGAAAGATGTGGTGTCCATGGCTGTATGGCGTCAGACATTGTAGAGGCTCTCTGCGTTAATGAACAGATGTAATTTGTAGTAAATATAGAGAGAATCGGGTGACCGATTATGGTGATAAAATGAAAGATATTAAAGAGATAATGGACAGCTACGCCAGGGTGTATGCAGAGATTGACCTGGATGCCATTGAAACTAATATGAAAAATATGCATGCCATTCTGGATGCCCATACCCAAATGGTCGCAGTGGTAAAAGCGGACGGTTATGGCCATGGCAGTATTCCTATAGCGAAAAGTTTAGAACCTTTAAGCTTTATGTACGGATTTGCAACAGCCACGGTAGAAGAGGCTCATATTCTACGCAATGCAGGGATTACCAAGCCAATTATTATTTTGGGCTATTCCTTTCCCTATGCGTATGAACTGATTGCCCGGGAGGAACTTCGTCCCGCGGTATTCAGCCCGGAAGATTTGCCGCTGTTACAGGCTGCAGCTGCCAAAGTGGGTAAAACTATTCATGTCCATGTAAAGGTAGATACAGGAATGGGTAGAATAGGTATTGCTCCCAATGAAGAAGGGCTTTCTTTTATCCAAGCATTAAAAAACACAGAAGGGTTGGAAATAGAAGGTATATTTACACACTTCGCCAAAGCGGATGAGGCAGAGGTGGAGTTTACCCGACATCAGATTCAGGTGTTTGAAGAGTTTGTACAACGGGCAGAAGAGGTATTACAGTATGTTATTCCCCTGAAGCACAGCTCTAATAGTGCGGCTATTTTAGATTGGCAGGAGGCCAATTATGATTTGGTTCGTGCGGGTATTACTATGTACGGATTATATCCGTCCAGTCAGGTAAATAAGGATGCGGCAAGTCTTAGGGCAGCATTGTCTTTATATAGTCATATTACCTATATTAAGACGATGCAACCGGGACAGACGGTTAGCTACGGCGGCACCTATACAACGCAAAAGACCACCCGTGTGGCTACAGTTCCTGTAGGCTATGGTGACGGCTATCCCCGTTCCCTGTCCAATAAGGGATATGTACTGATTGGAGGGAAGCAAGCACCTATTATCGGTCGTGTGTGTATGGAC
>JAFUKK010000081.1 GCA_017473665.1 Lachnospiraceae bacterium | reverse complement strand
TAATGCAAGTACGCTTTCAAATTCATAATCAGCCGGATAGGAAGTCGTTACCATATCAGTAGGGGTTGCTTCACCTGTAAAAACCACACAGGTATCGACCCCTGCATTGATGCCGCAGGCAATATCCGTATATAAGCGGTCGCCTACAACCAGAGTCTCTGCCGGTGTAAAGCCGGAACGGGCAATACATATATCTACAATATTCCGATTGGGTTTGCCAAGATACCGGGGATGTTTGTCAGTAGTGGCAGTAATCAGATTGCAGATGGCACCGCAATCAGGGATGAATCCACCATCAGCGGGACACCGTAAGTCCGGATTGGTGGCATAGAAGGGAACATCCAGTGTCTGCAGTACACGGCATACTTCGGTTAATTTGTCATAGCGTAGTTCGCTGTCATAGGCTACGACTACACAGGCAATATCTTCTCGGTAGCATTCTGTGATCTGCAGGCCGTTCCTGCGCAGCTCTGCCACAAAGGAGGCGGTCCCAAGGACAAAAATAGTCTGCTTGGGGTAATGTTCCTGTAGGAAGCGTAAGGTCATGTAGCCTGAGGTAATAAAATCATCCTCGTGGGTATCGAGTCCGAAAATGCTACGGAATTTTTTCACATAGTCCTGACCGCTTTTGGTGGAATTATTGGTAATAAAATAGGCTTTACCACCAATGTCAGCAATGTATTGCAGAAGCTCACGACTACCCCGGTATAAGGTGTCTTCCAGTGCAAGAGTGCCGTCGATGTCGAATAAGAATAATTTTTTTTGTTTTAAATAATCTGTTGCTTGCATTTTTCCCTCAAAATACTATTGTGTCAAATTGGATTTGGTGATAATATTCTATCATATCAGGGATTTCTAAGGAAACATTTCTTTTGTATCTGCCATTCGGGCAATGAATCCCATTATAGCAAAATTAAATAGGAGGATTGGGATGGGGAAAAAGGACGTTCAAACCATTGATTACCTTAAGGCCAAGCATCGATTTGCAGATATGTTTAACGCAGTGCTTTTTCAGGGAAATCAAATTGTGAAACCAGAACAACTAGAGGATGTAGACAAGGAAATAAACGCACCTTGGATACAGGATGGAACGAGAGTAATCCGTGACAATATCCAGAAATGGCACCAGGATACTTTATATACTATTTTGGTGATTGAGAATCAAGAAATGATTGATTATCACATGGTGATACGTGTGATGCTAGCGGAGGCTTTGGAGTACCATCGTCAGTGGAAGGAATTAAGTAAACGTCATAAGCAGGACAAGGACTTAATTGGCGGTCATGAATTTATATCCGGAATGAAAAAGGAGGACAGATTTACACCGGTAGTGACTTTGGTGGTCTATCTCGGAGAAGATAAATGGGATGCCAGTAGAGATTTATGGGGAATGCTACAGATGAATGAAAAAATGAAGCATTTGGTAAATAACTATCAGCTGAAAATATTTGATTATCATGACATAGATGATTTCAGTAATTTTCATTCCGAATTGAAACAGTTATTTCAGTTTATGAGATATTCCTCCAACGAACATGACTTGAAAAAACTAATTGCAGAGCATTCGGAGGAATATTATAATGTGGATATAGATACCATACATATGATTACAACATTAACCAATGCGAGTGATATAGTAGAGCAGTTTTTTATAGATGAAGGAAAGGCGGACAGAGATATGTGTAAAGGTTTAGAAGAATGGGCAGCTACAGAGCGAGCAGAAGGACGAGCAGAAATATTGGAAAAAGTAAATGAATTGAATATTATATTAGTTGAAACAGGAAGATTGGATGATTTAGTAAAGGCTGCAAAAGACAGTGCTTTTCAAAATCAATTATTTGAAGAATTTGGGTTATCTAAAGCTTGACAATAGTAGGAAATCCGAATATACTCACTTCAATAGCGATGAAAAGAGATAGTACACTTTTTGGAAGTCACAGAGAGAGGCCGGTTGGTGAGAGGCCTTATGGAAGGAATGTGGAACCCGTCTTGGAGCTGTATACCGAGTACCTTGGTGCGAGGCTATACTGGGAGCGCCCATTACAGCGCAAGGGTATCGATTGTAGGTCCGTACTCGTGGAGGCTCACGCTGTGAGGTGTGGGTAAATCAGGGTGGTAACGCGAAGCTATACGCTCTCGTCCTTGAAATATTTCAGGGAGGAGGGCGTTTTTTAATTTATTGGTTACTGAAAACATAATTCAAAAGGAGGAACTGATATGAAAAATTATGTAGTAGACAGTTATGAAAATTATCAGGAAGAGAAGCGTTTAACTACCAATAATGCCAGGAGAATAGAGTTTATCAATACTACCCGTATTATGGATGAGCTATTCAATGGGAAACTAAAAATTCTGGATTGTGCCGCCGGTACCGGCATTTATTCTTTTTATCTGGCAGACAAGGGACATCAGGTGACTGCTACGGATATTACCCCCAGACATGTAGGTATCATGAATCAGATTTGTCATGAAAAGGCATATGATATAGATACTGCTGTATTGGATGCTACAGACATGAGCATGTTTGCAGATGAGACTTTTGATGTGGTGCTGAATATGGGGCCCTTTTATCATTTGACAGAGGAAAGTAAGCGGCATAAATGCCTGCAGGAATCATTACGGGTGTTAAAGAAGGGCGGCTTGCTTTTGACCTCATATATTCCCAGATATCTTGTGTTTCAATACGTAGCACTAAGTGACAAACGGTATTTGGATGAGGGAC
>JAFUKK010000009.1 GCA_017473665.1 Lachnospiraceae bacterium | reverse complement strand
CGGCTATTAACCCGGGTAATTCCGGCGGAGCTCTCTTGAATATGAAGGGTGAGGTCATTGGTATTAATTCCAATAAGATTGGAGGCTCCATTGTGGAAGGAATGGGGTATGCTATTCCCATCAGTGCTGCAAGCCCTATTATATCCGAACTGATGCTGAGAGAGACCAGGAGCCAGGTGGCAGAAGAGGATATGGGTTACCTGGGGGTTCATTATTACCAGACTGTGCCCGAGGATTATAATATTATTTACAATATGCCCCTGGGTGTCTATATTAGTGAAGTAGGTGAAGGGACTCCTGCACGTCAGGCAGGCCTTTTGATGGGAGATATTATTGTCGGCTTTGACGGCAGAAGTATCGGTGATGCCAATGAATTATTAAATACCATGAGTTATTATGCAGCAGGAGAAACTGTTGAGATTGAAGTGATGCGGCTACAGGAAGGTAGATATCAGTCCGTCATCAAGGAAGTGACCCTGGGTAAACGGCCACAGGAAGCGCAGTAATTTCATAGAATTGACATAAATGCAACCGGATACCCTCCCCGGTTGCATTTTGTATGCTGGTTGTGGGGAAGATAATATGGTTTCTTTAGGGACTTTAGGAAAAGTTCACTTGTGTAACTGCTGACGATTGGATATAATAAAAAGCGATGAAAGAACATATCGGACGGAGGAAACCATGTCAGAGATATTTGATGATAAAGATGATGTTTTGAAAGAGCAGGAAATAGCAGAAGAACAAAGGGAAGAACAGGATACAGAGGACACTTATGAGGATGTGTGCTTTGTTTGCCGGCGCCCTGAGAGCAAGGCAGGCAAGATGTTTAAATTGCCCAATCATATCTGCGTATGCAATGATTGTATGCATAAAACTATGGAGACGGTGAGTCAGTTTGATTATCAGGGGATGTTGAATGACCCTGCTTTTCAGAGTGAAATGGATAAATTAAATAAAAATGGTGGTATACCCGGCGGTGGATTTCCTAATATCAGTTTTGTGAATCTGGCAGATTTGCAGGGCATGGGCGGTATCCCCAATAAGCAGAAGCTGAAAAAGCCTAAAAAGAAAGAAAAGGCAGAGCCGGTGCTGAATATCAAGGATATTCCGTCTCCTCACAAGATGAAGGCCAGTTTGGATGAATATGTGGTGGGTCAGTAGCATGCCAAAAAGGTGATTTCTGTAGCGGTGTACAATCATTACAAAAGAGTAGCTACGGATACTATGGATGAAATCGAAATCGAGAAGTCTAATATGCTGATGATAGGCCCCACCGGTAGTGGTAAGACCTATCTGGTAAAGACCCTGGCAAGGCTGCTGGATGTGCCCCTGGCCATAGCAGATGCAACGTCCCTCACTGAGGCAGGCTATATCGGTGACGATATTGAAAGCGTGGTGTCCAAGCTGTTGGCGGCGGCAGATAATGATGTGGAAAAGGCAGAACGGGGTATTATTTTCATTGACGAGATTGACAAGATTGCCAAAAAGAAAAATACCAACTCCCGTGATGTAAGTGGTGAAAGCGTACAGCAGGGCATGTTAAAGCTTTTAGAAGGCGCTCAGGTGGAGGTGCCGGTGGGAGCCTCCAGCAAGAATGCCATGGTGCCCCTGGCTACGGTGAATACTCGGAATATCCTCTTTATTTGTGGCGGTGCATTTCCGGATTTGGAAGAGATAATTAAGGAGCGACTGCGTAAGAATGCAGCCATCGGTTTCAATGCAGAGCTAAAGGATAAATATGACAAGGACAGTACCATCCTGTCTAAGGTAACCACAGAGGATTTGCGAAAATTTGGTATGATTCCTGAGTTCCTGGGACGACTACCCATTGTGTATACTTTAAACGGTCTGACCAAGGAAATGATGATTCAAATATTAAAGGAGCCCAAGAATGCTATCTTGAAACAGTATCAGAAGTTGCTGGAGCTGGATGAGGTAAAACTGGAATTTACCGATGATGCCCTGGAAGCCATTGCGGACAAGGCTATGGAGCGGGATACAGGCGCCAGAGCCCTTCGCTCCATTATTGAGGAATTTATGCTGGATATTATGTATGAGATTCCCAAGGACGACAATATCGGCCAGGTGACCATCACTAAGGACTATATCATGGGTACCGGCGGGCCCATCATTGATATCCGTAGCAATCAGATTACGGGTAAGGCGGAAGAATTAAAAGAAGTAGAAAGCGATACAGCAGGGAATTAATTCCCTGCTGTGTTTTCTTTTACATAGATGAAGCCGAATGCATTTGGTCCCCAATGACAAGCAATGGAAGAACACAAATCATCGTAAACAGAAATTGCATCTCTATAGTCATTCGGCAACATCTGAATCATATCATCCACATTGGCTTTATTATAGGTATAGGCAGCTACAATTCCATAAGCTTTGTCAGCCTTATCCTTTTGAAGCAATTCGACCAAGGCTTTTTTGCTCTGCTTGATACCACGCTTCTTGGTAAGTACATCTACTTTTCCATTAATAAACGTAATGATTGGATTTATGGAAAGTAATTTCCCCACCATCCAGCTGCTCTTAGACAAACGCCCGCCGGCCAGAAGATAATCCAGCGTTTCAGGAACAGCCGCAATCATAATTCTCGGAAGCAGCTGATTCAGCTTATGAACAACTGTCTCCATGGGTTCCTGTTTATATTTATTGGCTTCCTCCACAAGAAAACGGATTCCGCCTACTGCAAGCCTGGAATCAAAAACTGTAACATTTTCATACTCGGCAAAGAGCATTTTGATTGCCTGGTATGTTCCGGAAATACCTGAGGAAATGGTAATAATCAGAACTTCATCTCCCTGATTGGTATAGAAATCTACTAACTTCTGTGTTTCTTCCAGGGATGGAAGGGATGTCTTTGGAAACTGCCTACTGTCTTTTAAACGGCGATAGAACTCTTCAGTGCTTAGATTT
>JAFUKK010000080.1 GCA_017473665.1 Lachnospiraceae bacterium | reverse complement strand
GTTCCCTCCACGTTCTTTATGGCATCCTGTCCATAAACATGCTCTGTATCCTTGCCAAATAACCCTATTATACCCAGCACACATAAACACAACTCTACAATCACCAGAAAACGAAACCATTTTGTTTTCCATAAGTTTAACTTAAGAAGCTTTTCCTTCATTCCCATTCTATCTCCTCCAGATACAGAAAAATCCCAAGCCTAACTCAGGATTTTCTTCATCATATCCAAATATTCTGCAATCTCTTCATACAGCATCTCCGGATGAAAGGTATCCTCTCGAAAACGCTCCATCATCAGACCCCTAATGGTATAATCCAGCATCCGGCGAACCTTCTGTGCATCCGCAAAAGCATGTAGCCTTGAGTAATCTATCTGCTGTTCAATACTGTCATACTGCTCCTGCAGCGCCGCTTTACGTTCTTCTACAGCCAACAATGCTTCCTTTACATCCTCTGTCTCACAGCGGTCCAAGAACATCTGCATATAAGGATAATTACGCATGGCATGGGTCCTGGCTTCTTCTATCTGCCTCAGTACCTCAAAAAGGTTCCTCTCCTTGGTGTGCACGGTGGTCCGCAACTCCAGCGTCATATAACGCACACTATAATCATATACAAAGGTATATACTCCCAGCTTGCTGCCAAAATAGTGAAACAGCAATCCTTTACTGATGGAGGCCTCTCGGACAATATCGTCCGTACAGGCATGACGATATCCCTGAAGGGCAAAAACCTTCAGGGCAGCGTTAATCATTCTATCCTGTTTTTCCTTGGGTAAATCAAAAAACTTGCCGTTCATCCTACGTACCGCCTCCACATGTATACTTAGTTTAGCATACCCCCCTTAGCCTTTCAAGATACAGCTTTTAGAAGTTTCAGAATTTTTTCCGCATAAACTCTTTTCATTTTCACAGAATAGTATTAATATATTAATATACGAAAACGGATTCTGAGAAAGGATGGCATGATATGGCAAATAAATTTGGAAAGTTTTTACTCTTTACCGCAGCCGTAAGTACCGGTGTTGCTACCGCGTACTATATCTTAAAGAAAAAGGATGCGCAAAATGCTGCTTTCTTTGATGAGGATGAGGATTATGATGACTTCAGCGAAAGCTATGACGAGGACTTGGACTCCCGTAGCTATGTGACTCTGAGAGATGCGCAGGATGAGACAGCAGATGGCTTTGTCCCTCTGGCAGAGGCCGTGACCGCACATACAGAGGATGTTGTAGAAGAATTCTTTGACGAAGAAGATGACAAAGAGACTGAAAGCTGATTGGTTAACCAATCAGCTTTTTCCATGCTTCATATAATCTGCCTATCCCTTCTCGAAGTTCCTCCGTAGACAAACCGCCAAATCCCAGTAGGATAGTGGCAGGCCGGGGGATAGTCTGTTCCTCCACCTCATAGCCTCTTAGTCCGTACACCGCTATCCCTGCCTCCTTGGCCGACTCTATCAGTGCCTGCTCAGATACCTGTCCTCTGGCCTCCAGCAGGATATGCAGTCCTGCATGTTCACCCATCACACGAAAATGTTCTTGAAGAGGACGTAACGCCTCCAACAGCACCTCGTGCTTGGCACGATAACACTTACGCATCTTATTTAAGTGCCGTTCAAAATATCCCCCCGCTATAAATTCATTCAATACTTTCTGGTCTATGCGTGACACCGTACATGAGTAAAAACCGCACCGCTTCCTATAAGCCTGTAAAAGTGCAGGGGGCAATACCATATAGCTGACACGAATAGCCGGTGCAATGGCCTTGGAAAAAGTGCCCATATAAATCACCCGTCCTTGCCCGTCCGACGATTGCAGAGAGGGGATAGGCTTGCCACGAAAACGAAATTCACTGTCATAATCATCCTCTATGATACAGGCATTCTTCTCTGCCGCCCAGCTAAGTAATTCAGCCCTGCGCCCCACAGGCATCACCGTCCCCAAAGGAAACTGATGTGAAGGCATCACATAAACCAGATCTGCCTGCAATTCATGCAATTTGTCAACCCGCAATCCACTCTCATCCATGTCCGCAGTCCGTACCCGATACCCACATGATTTAAAAATCCGATATGCCCTCCCGTAGGTGGGATTCTCCATGGCAATACAATGTTCCCTGCCCAGAATTTTTTCCAGCAATAGTAACAGGTAATCATTACCTGCACCTATAATAATCTGCTCCGGGGTACATTCCACTCCTCTGGAGGCATGAAGATATCTGCCAATGGTACTTCGCAATTCATAATCTCCCTGGGGCTCACCCTGCAGAAACATATCACGGTTTTCCATGCTCACCACTTCCCGAGTAATGCGTTTCCACACACTATAAGGGAACATGCTCATGTCCACGGCATGGGGAGAAAAATCATACAGAATCTTCTCCTGCCCTGTGCTGTCCGACACATCCTTACCCCTAAGCTCCGGTCCTCCATCGCCAACGCGAACGGGCATCTGTCTCTCTACCGCCGGCAATGGTTGCTCGATGGTACATACAAAATATCCTTTACAAGGCCTGGCCTCAATATATCCTTCACTGAGCAGCTGCTCATAGGCATAGTCCACCGTACTACGGGATACTTGTAAATATTCTGCCATAGAACGGGTAGAGGGAAGCCTCTCACCGCTGAGAAGCCTCCCTTCTTCTATCTCCTGTCTGATATGCGCATATATCTGCTCATACAGACAAATATTTCCTTTGGTTTGTAATCGTATGGTCATATCATACATGATTTCACCATACTCCTTTCCCTTATTTCTTCTTCAACTCTGCCAATAACTCCTCTTTCAATTCCCGTGCCTTTTCCTTGGTACGGGCATTGGCTGAGGGAGAAGTCAGTATAGACGCTACCAATTTACCGGCTACATCATATTTTTTGAACCGGGTGGCCAGTACTGCAACCAGGAAATCAATGGTAACCTCATCCATGCCACACATAGGGAATCCCTCTGTCTGTCTGGCCTCTACGAAGCCATTATAGGCATTGAGCAGGTACTCCTCCTCATTGGTTTTTAACTCTTTCAGCTTGGCTGCCCGATTACCCTCATACTCTCCGTCATGCTCCAGATACTCTGCATATCCTCGCAACAACCAGGCGCTCTTTAGACAAATATATGCTTTTTCACTATTCTTTGCACGCTTCACAACTGCACAAGCCAAAGCCAGCTGGTACTGGGTCATAGCGTCTTCATAACTATAGGTCTCACCGGTAAAAACAGGACTCCTGACAGCCTTGCTAATATTTTCTCTAATCAGCTTACACTGCATACTGGTCATCATGGGGAAAAACCTACTAAGTGCAGTATTACCACAGTTGCTACACATAAGCACATCGTACTTGGTAGCATCAATTCCTTCATATACAGGACGCAAATCCCGGTCTGCGTGAAGCAACTTTGCCTTACCGCTCTTCATGACCTTAGTGCTAAATTTTGCACCGCACACAGGGCATTCCATAGATTTGTCATATATTAAATCTTTCTCCTGTACCTTCGCAGCGGCTTTTTCATCTGTATCCGCCGCCTTATCCTTTTCTGCGTCTTCAAAAATATCAGCATTTGCCAAGTTACCCAAGCCCAGATTGGCCATACCGGATAAAATACCCATCATTTCACCTCATACTATTTATCTTTCATACATTTATTCGCTCTTCGGTAATACAAATGAACTCTTCAGGGAAACAATCCGGTTAAATACCAATTGTTCGGGTGTAGAATCCTTGGCATCCACGCAGAAAAAGCCCTGACGTACAAACTGGAAGCGCTCATATGCCTGTGCGCCTGCAAAAGCAGGCTCCAGATAGCACTCTGTTTTAACAGTTAAGGAATTGGGATTCAGATTCAGAGTACCATCCTCATTATACACACCCTTTTCCTCATCGATAATATTCTCATACAGACGTACCTGCGCCTTTACTGCCTTTGCAGCAGATACCCAGTGAATGGTACCCTTCACCTTACGTCCGTCATTGCTATTGCCCCCCTTGGTCTCGGGATCGTAAGTAGCATGCACTTCAATCACATTACCATTCTCGTCCTTCACGCAACCGGTACACTTTACAAAATATGCATTCATCAAACGCACTTCATTGCCGGGGAACATACGGAAATATTTCTTGGGAGGCTCCTCCATAAAGTCTTCACGTTCAATGTAGAGTTCTCTGCTGAAAGGGACTTTACGACTACCCAAAGCTTCATTTTCCAAATTATTGGGAGCATCCAACTCCTCAATCTGATCCTCGGGATAGTTGTCAATAATCAGCTTCACAGGGTCCAGAATCGCCATCATACGGGGTGCCTTGGCCTTTAAATCCTCTCTGATACAATACTCCAACATGGAATAATCCACAGAAGAATTGGCCTTGGATACACCGCAAAGCTCCACAAACAGCTTAATGGATTCAGGAGTGAAACCACGCCTGCGCAGGGCTGCGATGGACAC
>JAFUKK010000079.1 GCA_017473665.1 Lachnospiraceae bacterium | reverse complement strand
GCCATTCTCCCAGTTTCCGACGGATAGTCTTCTCTTCACCGCCGCTGATAATCAGTACAAATTCATCTCCGCCCACACGATAAGCAGTGGAAGCTTTGGTGGTAATAGCTTTGATGGACTTGCTGGCGGTCAGAATCAATTGGTCACCATATTCATGGCCCATGGAATCGTTTATTTTTTTGAGGTTATTCACATCCCAGAAGATGACCGCTACTTTTTCGGTAGCCCCGTAAGCACGGGCCACCTGACGCAGATATTTACTCTTGTTATAGAGTCCGGTCATGCCGTCCAGGTCTGCCAGATTGGCCATTTCCTCTGCCCGGCGCATATTTATGCCGATAATCTTGCTCACACTGTTGCATACCAGAGTAAATACGCCTGTAATAATCAATTTCGGGAAGATATAAAATAATCCTACGGAAACCGGTACGTTGGAATTAATTTCCGACAGAAGGAATGTATTGTTCGGTCCGATGTACTCTCTTAAAGGCTCTGTGGTCAGCAATACCATATTGGCATCACACAGACCGAAATAGTAGCCTCCATACACCGCAATGATAATGCCCAGTGCAGTAAGCAAGTATGTATACAATAGCATTTTTCGGGAAGAGTACATGCAGGCAAAGGTTATGGGAATCAGTAGGGCCAGTGTGGCGTGGTAAGTAAGGAATAAATGTATCACCGCAAACATGGCAACTGTCCACATCAAAATAAAATATTTAATCCAATGCTTGCTTAATCCGAAAGATCCGCAGACCAACATGCTGGGAATATAAATGCTCCAACTGATTAGAAATGCCCAGGTAGTAATGGTCCGGTCCACGATAAATATATTTAGCATATCCAGTATCCATATAAAGGTGATTACCATAATGGATATGTTCATGCATCGTAAGGCGTATTGGTTGGCAATCACTTCCGGATTTTTCTCAGAAGAGTCTTCTTTCAATATGCCAAAAAGAGATTTGAGGTTCATTTCATTCTCCTTTTCTTTGGTAAAGGGGTCAATTTAATTTTACTCGCTTTTACATATAATTGTCAATGCTACATGCAGAAAACAGTCGAAAAAGGATTGCCTGCAATGGCACAATAATTTATAATAAAATATAGGCGGCCTGTCTGCTCGGGATACAGAGCAAGTGACAGGGCATTTATTTATTTGGAGGTATACGAAATGAAGAAGGCAAACGGAATAGCACTTTTGCCAATAGCGGTTTTTTTAGTCATTTATTTAGGATTAGGTATTTTATTTGAGTACGGAATGAAGATTCCCATGGGTTTTTATAATATTCCCATAGTAGTGGCATTTCTGGTGGCTCTGCTGGTGGCCTGTCTGCAGAACCGTCAGGTAAAATTCGATGATAAGCTGGAGCTGATGGCCCGGGGTGTAGGTAATAAGAACATTATGACCATGATATTGATTTTCATGGTGGCAGGTATTTTTGTGGGCGTAGTGGGGCGTAGCAGTGCAGAAAGCGTGGCGTATTTCCTGCTTTCCGTTATCCCTGCCAGATTTGCAGTGGCAGTGTTGTTTCTGGTAAGCTGCTTTGTATCCCTGGCAATGGGTACCAGTGTAGGAACCATTACCCTGATTACTCCCATTGCAGTGGCAGTAGCTTCCGGTTCGGGCTTTGGTTTGCCCCTGTGTATCGGTGCGGTTATGGGGGGCGCTATGTTTGGAGACAATCTGTCCTTTATTTCCGATACTACCATTGCGGCCTGTAACGGACAGGGCTGTGCCATGAAGGATAAGTTCCGGGAAAATTTCGGTATTGCATTGCCTGCCGCATTGGTGTCCCTGGTGATTATCCTGATTCATTCCTTTGGTGTGGAAGTGGGGGAAGGGATTGTAAAGGATTATAACCTGATTCAGATTATTCCCTATGTATTGGTACTTATCGGCGGCATCATCGGTATTAATGTATTTGTGGTATTGCTTATCGGTATTGTATCCGGTGCTGTCATCATGCTGGCTACCGGTGCTACAGAGGCGACGCTGCTTTTGAAGAGCATGGGCGATGGTGCGGCAGGCATGTTTGAGACCACCATGGTGGCGATTCTTGTATCTGCTATTTGTGCGTTGATTCAGGAGTATGGCGGCTTTGCTGCTTTACTGGGCTGGATTAAAAAGACTTTTAAAGGTAAAAAGGGCGGCCAGCTGGGCATGGGCCTTTTGGTAGGTGCTATGGATGTCGCTACTGCCAATAATACGGTAGCGATTGTCATGGCCAATCCCATTGCCAAGGAGATGGCGGAGGACTATGGGGTATCTCCCCGTAAGACAGCTTCCATTCTGGATACTTTTTCCTGTATATTCCAGGGAGTGATTCCCTATGGTGCCCAGATGCTGGTGGCTATTTCTGCGGCAACGGAGCTGGGACAGGAAGTATCCGCGTTCCAGATTATGCCCTATTTATATTATCCTTTTGTATTATTGATTAGTTCGCTGGTATTTATTTTTCTGATTCCTGAGAAAAAGAAGAAGCAGGAGTAGAGAAGGGAGCATGTGACAAATGATGACGCAAGATATAATCGTAGCTTTAAAAGATTGCGGGATGGAATATGAGGAGACGCTGGGGCGTTTCATGAATAAGGAAGAACTGTTGGAACGTTTTCTGAAAAGATTTCCGGAGGATACGTCTTACAGGCATCTGAAAGAACGGCTGGCTGCCGGTAATTATAAGGAAGCTTTCAGCTGTGCACATACACTGAAAGGTGTGACAGCCAATCTGGGATTGGAGAGTTTGCGCCGACCTGCCAGCGAGATTACGGAACTGTTACGATACTGTGAAGAACAGCCTGTAGACAGTGACAGACTGAGAGAAGAGTGGGATGTATTACAACAAAATTATGAAAAATTACAAACAATTCTCAGCCTGTTGTAAAAAATCACAAAAAAGACACAAATAAAGCAAATAAAAGTGACAAAATGGCAAAAATTTACATGACTTTGGTACTATTATCTAGTATAATAGGAATATAAAGCACATAAAGGAGGCTGGTGTTATGACAAAAAAGGTTTTGGCACTTGTCCTGACCACGGCTCTGACCTTCAGTTTAGCAGGCTGTGGTAGTACAGACCAGGAACAAGTATCTGCCAATGTGGACCAACAGGTAGAGGCGACAGATAACGGCCCTGTGGAGCTTACCGTGTGGGGATCAGCTGAGGATAGTACCCTGCTGAAGAAACAGGTAGATAATTTCTTAAAGGAATATGACGGACAGGCCCAGTTCCAGATAAAGGTAGAAGCAGTAGAAGAAGAGGACTGCAAGGATGCCGTATTGAGTGATATGTCAAAGGCAGCAGATGTCTTTATCTTTAGGAATAAGCAGTTGGCGCCCTTGGTGGCAGCAGGCGCATTGTCAGCGGTGCAGGTGCCCGATATGGTAGAACTTGAGGTATCTGCCAAGGCATTTGAGCGCGCAAGCTTCCAGAAGGAACTCTATGCATATCCCATGGCTACCGAGGGTGGTTATGTACTCTTTTTTAATAAGGAGTTTGTGACTGCGCAGGAAGCAGGAGGCAGTATTGACAGTATTTTGTACAAAACGGAAACATTAGAAAAGCTGTATGCTATGGATTTAAGCGACCCGGAACTGATATATCATTTCTGGGCAGGCGGAGATTTGTATATCAGGGTCAGCGAGGATGGTACTCACAATGAGTCCACATTTAACCACATGGGTGGTACCTATCATTGTGATTATATAATGCAGGGTCTTGTAGATGTGGATTATAGTACCGGATTTGCAAGTATGACCGTGGAGGAAGCTTTGGAAGCTGCTAAGACGGATGATGTGGTTGTCTTCCTGGCCGATTCAGAGTGGTATGATGAAATTAAGGCTATTTGGGGTGATAATTGCGGTGTGACTAAGATTCCACCGTTGATTGTGCAGAATGGTCAGATGAATCTGAGTACGGAATTGGATTATCGCATGGTGGGTGTGAATGCGTATTCTGACCATGTGGATTGGGCACATAAGCTGGCCTCTTATTTGACTAATGAGGAAAGTCAAAAACTGAGATTGAAGGAAAATGGTGACAGACCTTGTAATAAGGCAGTAGCTTCCAGTACGGAGGCAACTTCTGATCCTATCATAAAGGCTATTAATGCCATTGAAGGTAAGTCCTTTGTCATTGACGCATTGCCGGGATATGAAAAGGCATTGGTAGGACTTGCTCAGTGGATTTTGGAGAATGACTTTGAACCCTATGAAGATCTAAGTGATGAGGAAAGCGGAGAATTAATTATCGAAGCGGCAGACCGTGTGTATAATTTCAAACCCATCGTACCGATTTTCCAGGAAGCAATACTGAATGGTACGGCTTTTGAACCTATTGAAGACAAAGGAGTGAGTGCAAATGTTCAATAAGAATAAAGACGCAGAAGTACAGAACAGCGTAGAACAGTTTGCCTCCACTTCCGTTGAGGCAAAAGATGCCAAGAAAGCAAAGAAAAAAGAGAAAATTAAAAAAGAGAAACCTGTAAAAGAAAAGGTTGTGAAAGAGAAAGTTGTAAAAGAGAAGCCTAAAAAAGAAAAGCCTATAAAGGAAAAGGCTGCCAAGGGCGTCAATAAGGACAACAAGGAGAAGGTGCCCAAGGTAAAGAAAGAAAAGGTGGTTAAAACACCGGAAGAGCTGGCAGCAGAGCGTCGTGCCAAGATGCTGAAACGCCGTGCCAAGGATCGTAAGAACAAGGCTCGTCGCCAGGCTCTGTTGAAGCAATTGCGCAGTATCAGCATTTCGATTACCATACCGGTAGTGTTAATGGGTGTGATTGCAATATACATGGGATTTTCTGCGGCAGGTCATATGACCGGCATAAAGAATGCATCTGTAAACACAATACAGGAATACATACCGGAGATACAGGCTTTGGGGCAGGTGCGCGAGGATGCATTAAAGATGCAGCAGGAAGTTTTACAGCATGCAGCCTATGTGACCTATGCAGATATGGCCGTAGCAGCTACCTCCGTAGGCAAACAGGATGCAGTACTGAAAGCATCTGTGGATGCATATCAGGAATATGTTACGGAAGAGAATGAGGCTACTTATGATGCTATGGTCAAGGGCTATGAGCAGCTCAGTGATGTAGCTATTCGTTTGTTGGGAAACAGTGCAAACCGTAATAATGCACAGGCAGCCCTGATTGCCAAGGAAGAATTGAGTGCAGGAGTGGCAACCATCTTAGAGGCTGTGGATGCTGCAGAAGCAGAGCTTTACCAGTTGATTGAGGCGGACGGAGAGCAGTTAAATACCAAATATCATGCTGCTATGTCCCAGAACAATGTGATTTTCGACATACTGGTTATCGTATTTTTAGTTACAGTAGTTCTTTTGATTGTGAAGCTGATACTTCCTTTGAGAAAGCTTCGTAAGGAACTGAAGGGTACGGTCTCCAAGTTGCAGTCCGGTGACGGCGACCTGACTGTACGTATGACCAAGGTACATGATGATGAACTGGGATTGATAGCAGAGAGTATCAATCTGTTCATGGACAAACTCCAGACCTTAAGCGGATTACTTAGAATTAATTCCCTGAAACTGGATAAGGTAGCTGGTGAGGTGGCAGATACCGTGCAGGCATCGGATATTATTGCCAGTGATTTATCAAATCTTACCCGTCAGTTGGCTTCAGCATTGGCTGATATTGAGCAGAACGCGACCCGTATTGATGATAAGACCCAGCTGATTAGTGAGGATGCAGCTTATATCGTAGAGAATTCCGGCAGCATGGGTGATTATTCTGAAGGCATGAAGGAACGTGCTGCATTGTTAGAGCAGCATGCAAAGGAGACCAAAGAGGTCATCAGCGAG
>JAFUKK010000008.1 GCA_017473665.1 Lachnospiraceae bacterium | reverse complement strand
TTGCCTTTGCTGATTACCTGTTTGGGAGGTGTAGCAGCATGGGTGGTCATGGGTAGGCTACCCATACCCAGGCTTGCTACAGTCAGAGCGGTTGCAGTTAATAATGTCAGTTTCTTCATAAAATTCTCCTTTCATTCTAATTTCACAAGATAAGTAATTCAAAAAAACAAATGTTGCAAAATTGATACATAAATATTACAGAAATGTTACAATAAAGATAATACTATACTTGTGCTTATTTGTGACAGGTAATATATGGTAAGAGAGATGGTGCCCTCCATCAGGGACAAAAAAAGTGCACGAAATAATTCGTGCACCAAAACATATAATAGCAATTACACCTATTTAGTTTTCGCTAAGAGTCTGTTTTTTTATCAGTTTCCATTTGCCGCTGTGATAACGGGCATATACCAGGCAGGTACGCAGCAGCTGGTCGCAGGCCAGAGCAATCCAGGCACCATAGAGACCCAGTCCGCAGGCAATCAATATCAGTGCCACAATGGGGCGCACCAACAGTACCGTAATGGTGGTAATCATAGCGGTGGAACGGGTATCTCCTGCACCGCGCAGTCCACCTGCTACAATGAACTGAGAACTTTGGAAAGGTTGCAAGAAGGCGATAAAGAGCATGATGCGCCCGCCTATTTCAATGATACTGGGGTCCTTATTATACAAAGCTACGATGTATTTGCCAAAGAAGGCAAAGGTAAAAGTAAGTGCCAGTGCTACCACAAATCCTACATTACGTGTCTTGCTGCAGTAGGCCTGGGCCATATCCCTGCGTCGCCGTCCCAGGGACTGCCCTACCAAGGAAGTGGCGGATACTGCAAAGGCCTGGCCGGTCATAAAGGACAGGGCCTGTATATTCATACATATTTGATGGGTAGCAAAGGCTGTGGTACCCAGGGAAGCCACGGTTGTAGCAAAAATCATCATACCTGCGCGCATCAGTAGCTGTTCTGCCATAGCAGGGAGACCGATGCCGGCCATATCTTTCAGTGCTTTCCGGTGGGGCAGGAAGCCCTTTTTCAGTTCCAGTTTTAAGAAACCATTGCCTCTTATGATGACTGTCAGAGCGATGAGAAAGGCTACCAACTGTCCGATGACGGTAGCAATGGATGCTCCTGCCACCCCCAATGCAGGGAAGCCTAAGTTACCATAAATCAGTAACCAGTTGAAAATCACATTTACCACATTAGCGATTAGATTATATACCATACAGGTCTGGGAGTCTCCTACCGCCCGAAGGGATGCGGTAATGGTACTGGTCAGCGCCATGGTAATAAATCCCGCCAGCTGTATCTGCAGGTATTGGGTAGCAAGTATAGTTACGGCCTCCTCCTTGGAACCCATCATGATTACCATGGGCCGGGAGAAGATGACACCCAGCAGGGACAGGATGGCAGTAGCTATAAAGGTAAACATCATACCCTGACGCAGAATCAGATTGGCATTTTCTCTGTCCCCACGGCCCTTATAACGGGCAATGAGGGCAGTTACACCGGTATTCATGGCTACAAAAGCGGTCATCAACAGGAACTTGGGCTGTGTGGTCAGTCCCACTGCGGACAGTGCCTGTACGCCCAGTTCCGGATTGCTTTTGCCACCCATAGAACCTACCATCATCATGTCCACCATGGATACCAGCTGTGTCAAAAGCAGTTCCACGAAGCTGGGCCATGCAATATGTATAATATCCTGATACAATTCCCGGGCTTTCACACCTTCGGGCAATTTGTTGGATACTTTTAAATCCTCATTAGGGTCGTATTCTCCGAAGGGAAGACGGTCAAGAGTGGTTTGCAGTGATTTATTTACAGAAGTCATAATACAATAGTCCTTTCATACAAATTTTATTATAGTACGGAAAAAAACAATATTCAAGATTCGGAAATATATTGTAGGAAAAATATAAAAAATTTAGAAAAATATAGAAAAAACTCATATTTACTTTCTTTTCTGCCTATGGTATCTTTAATAGTAGGAAGAGAGGGATTATATAATGGGTGCCGAAAAGCAAATAAACATCAAGCAGGTAGCGCTTACCTTTGATGATGGTCCGGCGTATACCACTACGCCGCAGGTATTGGATATATTAGAGGAGCACGGTGTGGTGGCCACCTTTTTTCTGGTAGGCAAGGTAATAGAGGACATTACCAAGGATATACTGAAACGTCAGATAGCCATGGGCTGTGAGTTGGCCAATCATTCCTATAGCCATGGATATTTGAATCAGATGACGGCGGCAGAGATTCGCCGGGAAATAGAGCAGACCAGTGCGGCTATCAGAGAGGTAGCGGGGGTGGAACCGCAGTTTTTCAGACCCCCTTACATAGCTGTGAATGATTTGATGTATGACACCATTGAGCTTCCTTTTATTCAAGGGATTATGGCTGATGATTGGTTGCCGGAGGTATCTCCTCGGGAGCGTACCCGTCGGATTTTGGACCATGTACAGGATGGTACCATTATTCTTCTCCATGATACGGAGGGTAATGAAGGCACAGTGGCGGCGTTACCGGACATTCTGGATGGTCTGAAGCAAAAAGGTTATCAACTGGTGACCCTTAGCCAGTTATTCAAAAATAAGGGTGTGGATCCGAATCGTAAAAATCATATTTGGACCCATATAATTTAATTGTCTTTTAGGAGGGACACGTATTATGAGTAAAACTAAATTTGGCGTAGCAGTAGGTTTAATGGCAGCAGCAGTGTATCTGGCAGGCTTATTTGGCGGATATACCATATTGTTCTTATTAGCAGGCTATTGTCTGTTGTTCGAGGATAATGCATGGTTAAAGAAGACCTGCGTTAAGGCAGTGGCTCTGAGCTTGGTATTTTCCATTTTATACTCAGTAATCGGCTTAATTCCCAATGCCTTCGACATCATAAGTGATATCCTGAACCTGATCACCTTAAATGTACGTTTCAGCTTCATTAACAATGTATGTAACATTTTACGTTCTGTTGTTAGCTTGGCAGAAACCTTACTGTTCTTGGGACTGGGTTACTTATCTGTTCATGAGGGTACCATCGCTGTTCCCGTTGTTGATAAGTTAATCAGCAAGTACATGGACTAATAGAGATTTGAAAGGGCCTGCGCTTTGGCGCAGGTCTTTTTTTATTACTCTTGCCCCAACTAAATTGGAAATTTTCAAGAGCGGTTGGGCAAGAGCCTTGGCTTCTCACCCGACTAAGTCTGGAAAGGATAAGTATAGTAGGGGATATGCTTTTGTTTTGAGGACGAAGAAGGCATGTAATGTATAGGGGAAGGCAGGGCGGAACAGAACAGGACGGCACGGCAGGGAAATATCCTGTAACAGGATAAAAAATGTAGAATTTGCAAGAAAACTGTCAAAAATACTATATTTAGTACTATAGTACCAGTAATGAACACTAGATATAGTTTGATTGACTAGCCTGGTCGGAGAATGTCGAAAAGACCCGAGAAATAAAGCAAAGGCAGAACAATTGCAAATAAATAGTACATGTTATGTTTGGAATACCGTAAATGTCAGAAAATAAGAAATGCAAGTTTGCTATCAAAAGCAAACTTGCATTTCTATTTTGGTACATAAGCCGATTTCCGAAGCGGGTCGGCATTGGTATCATTTATTCAGATTTGGGTTCACAGGTCAAGTCACATTCCAACTTCTTAAACATACGCTTGTCCACTGCAGAAAGACGTACACTGGAGTGTACCTGGCAACCCTTCAGCTTGGGCAGCTGGGATAATGCCAGAGCTGCCGCCTCATTATTGGCTGCGGTGGCAGACAGGGCAATGAGTACCTCGTCTATATGCAGTCTGGGATTTTTGCTACCCAGGTACTGGGTTTTCAATGCCTGGATAGGAGCAATGGATTCCGGTGACAGAATCAGTTCCTTATGGGGAATGCCTGCCAATACCTTGATGGCATTCATCACAGCCGCTGCACTGGGGCCCAGTAAGTCGCCGGTCTTGCCGGTAATAATCTGTCCATCAGGTAATTCAATGGCCGTAGCAGGAGCACCGGTTGCTCGGGCCCGTTCCAGAGCATAGGATACCACCTTACGGTCTGTCAGCTCCAGATTTTCCTGACTCATCAGCAACTGGATTTTATTTACTTCTTCTGCACTGCGGGAGCCTTCGGCTAATCCGGCCACCGCTTGGTAATAGCGACGGATGATTTCCTGGCGGGAGGCTTCCCGACAGGCTTCATCATCAAAGATGCAGTTGCCCACCATATTGACTCCCATATCAGTGGGAGAAGCATAGGGGCTACTGCCATATATCTTCATAAAAATAGCATTTAAGACAGGATAGATTTCCACATCACGGTTGTAGTTGACGGTGGTAATGCCGTAAGCCTTTAGGTGATAGGGATCAATCATGTTAATATCGTTTAAATCAGCGGTAGCCGCCTCATAGGCCAGATTGACAGGATGGTCTAGAGGGAGATTCCAAATGGGGAAGGTCTCGAATTTGGCATAACCGGCCCGTACCCCGTGCTTTAATTCATGGTACAGCTGGGACAGACATACGCTCATTTTGCCGCTGCCGGGTCCCGGTGCAGTGACCACCACCAGAGGTCTGGTGGTTTCGATATAGTCATTTTTACCATAGCCGTCCTCGCTGACAATCAGGGGTACATTGGCAGGATATCCGGGAATCAGATAATGACGATATACCTTGATGCCCAGCTGCTCCAGTCTCTGTTGGAAAGCAACCACACTACGCTGTTTGGCATATTTGGTTAATACCACGCTGCCCACATATAATCCACGGCTACGGAACTCATCCATCAGACGGATTACATCTTTGTCATAGGTAATACCTAAATCTTCACGTACTTTATTCTTGTCGATGTCTTCGGCACTGACTACCATTACGATTTCTGCCTGGTCAGCCAGCTGCATCAGCATCTGCAGCTTACTGTCTGCTGCAAATCCGGGCAGCACCCTGGAGGCATGGAAATCATCAAAGAGCTTGCCGCCGAACTCCAGATACAGTTTGTTATCAAATTGAGCAATCCGCTCCATAATATGTGTGGATTGCATTTTTAGGTATTTGTCGTTATCAAAGCCCGGTTTCATATGTCTTACCTCAATTTATACTTTAAAAATCAATTAATACAACGTCCTAGTATACCACACAAAGGAAAGTTATACAATTGTAAAACATTTTTTTGTCCTCAAAAGCATAAAATTGCAATGGACAATAATAGGAGGGAAAAGGTGTCTATGGAAAGACAGATGTATCCGGAAAAAATGGTACCTAAGGGGGAGGAAAGGAGTCGGGGGCTTACAGAGCAGGAGGCCCGCAGGCGTCTGGCCCGGGACGGTTATAATCAGATGCAGGAGAAAAAGCCTAAATCACCGTTGGTTACCTTTATGCAGCAACTGCAGGACCCTCTGATTTATATATTGGTGGTGGCAGCAATTATTTCCATCATGTTACAGGAAATCAGCGATGCAGTGATCATTGTGGTGGTGGTGCTGGTCAATGCCACGGTGGGCATGATTCAGGAGGGCAAGGCGGAAAAGGCCCTGGAGGCACTGAAGCAGCTGACCAGTCCCCAGGCAGTGGTGGTCCGGGATGGAATCCAAAAACTGATTCCGGCCAAGGAACTGGTGGAGGGGGATTTGGTGTGCCTGGAGGCCGGAGCCCAGGTGCCGGCAGATCTGCAACTTATTGAAACCAGTCATATGAAGGTGGAGGAAGCTGCTCTTACCGGAGAATCCCTGCCGGTGGAAAAAGATGTTACCCGGGGAGGACATAAGGATGATAATTATGATAAAGCCTTTATGTCCACCTATGTGACTCAGGGCCGGGGCATGGGAATTGTCACTGCCACCGGTATGCGTACGGAGCTGGGAAGGATTGCGGCTTTAATAGATGATGCAGGGCAAGAAGCCACTCCTTTGCAAAAGCGTATGGGCGAGCTGGGAAAACTATTGAGTATTTTGTCCATCGGACTGTGTGTGGCATTATTTATAATAGCGGTGTTGCAGCATCGGGATATACCGGAAATGCTGATTACAGCCATATCCTTGGCGGTGGCCGTAGTGCCCGAGGGACTGCCGGCAGTGGTGACAGTGACTATGGCCCTGAGTGTAGCCAAGATGGTGCGGGTCAACACCATTGTGCGCCGTATGCCCTCTGTAGAAACGCTGGGAGCAGTGACAGTGGTGTGTTCGGATAAAACAGGTACTTTGACAAAAAACTGCATGACTGTGGAGAAGGTGTATCTGGAGGACAGGGAGCTGGAGGTCACGGAAAAGGGCATAAAGGGCGTTACAGACCAGTCGTTATTACAAGAGTTTCTGCAGGGGATGGTATTATGCAATGACGCCCATATGCAGGATGGAAATCAGGTGGGAGACCCCACTGAGCTGGCATTGCTTCAGTTGGCGTGGAAGCAGGGAATGGATGGAGAAGCACTACGCCGCAAGGACCCCAGAACAGGAGAAGTCCCCTTTGATTCGGGGCGGAAGATGATGACCACCATCCATCGTTCCGGAGTCAGTTATACAAAGGGAGCGCCGGATGAGATATTAAAGCGCTGTACCCACATTCAGGGACGAAGCGGCGTGTTGCCCCTTACGGAAGGCAGGCGCAGTCGGCTGTTGCAACAGGTATCGCAGATGTCGGGAGAAGCACTGAGGACCCTAGCTTTGGCCAAAGGTGACGGCCAAAGCCGGGGGAGGGTGCAGGAGCAGAATTTGATTTGGCTGGGCATGTTGGGCATGCTGGACCCCATACGTCCGGAAGCGGCAGCTGCGGTACAGAGCTTTCGCAGGGCAGGAGTCAGTACGGTGATGATTACCGGAGACCATGTGGATACAGCCTTTGCGGTAGGAAAAAAGCTGGGGATAGTGGAGCGTAAGGATCAATGTCTTACCGGTCAGACTATGTCCGCGTTATCTTTGGAGGAACTGGCAGCACGGCTTGCCCATACCAGAGTATTTGCCAGAGTTACTCCTTCCCAAAAGGTGGATATTGTCAAGGGATTAAAGGCAAATGGAGAAGTAGTGGCTATGATGGGAGATGGGGTCAATGATGCCCCTTCCCTGAAAAATGCGGATATCGGTATTGCCATGGGCAAAGGTGGTACAGATGTGGCCAAACAGGCATCGGACATTATTTTGACGGATGACAATTTTGCTACTGTGGAAAAGGCTATTGCAGAAGGCCGCGGAATTTATGAAAACATTCGAAAGACTGTGATTTTTCTGTTATCTTCCAATTTGGGGGAGATGCTGACCATGTTTGTGGCGGTACTGATAGGGCTGGCTTCTCCCCTAAAGTCCGGGCACATTTTATGGATTAATCTGATTACGGATTCTCTGCCGGCTTTAGCACTGTCCATGGATAAGAATGACCCTGCCCGTCAGATGGAATGTATGCCCAGAAAGCCCGGGGAAAGTCTTTTTGCAAGAGGAGGATTATTATGTACCTGCTTTTACGGGGCCTTAATTACTCTTATAGGGCTGGTGGCGTTCCTACTGATTCCATTGGTGGTATTACAGCATAATGAGTTGACCTTTTCTATAGAAAATATACAAAACTGTCTGGCCCAGGAGCGGATTCTTTCCAGGTCCCAGACCTATGCTTTTACGGTACTGGGTATGTGCCAGTTGTTTCATGCAGTGGGCATGCGGGACACCCATAGGCCTGCCCTGGGCAGCCATTTTTTGTCCAATCCTCTGATGGTGGTGGCAGTGGTGCTGGGCTTTGCTTTGCAGGTGATGGTCACGGAGATTCCATTCTTTATTGATATATTCGGTACATCCCATCTGTCTCTGACAGAGTGGGGACTTCTTACTCTTTTGGCGGCAGTGCCCCTTTTGGCCCACGAGTGTATTGCCCTTCTCTTTATGCAAAAAACTATTTGCCATTGAGCGAAAAAATGGTATGATAGAGAAAGCAAATATTGAAAGGTACGGATGATTTATGAGTAAGATTATTTTAACAGGTGACAGACCCACCGGAAGACTGCATGTGGGACATTATGTAGGCTCTCTTCGCAGAAGAGTAGAACTGCAGAATTCCGGCGAGTATGACAAGACCTTTATTATGATAGCAGATGCTCAGGCACTGACTGACAATATTGAAAATCCTGAGAAGGTACGCCAGAATATTATAGAGGTGGCATTGGATTATATGGCATGCGGTTTGGACCCTGCAAAGTCCACCCTCTTTATCCAGTCCCAGATATCTGAGCTTTGTGAGCTGACCTTCTATTATATGGATTTGGTGACTGTATCCAGATTACAGCGTAATCCCACCGTAAAGAGTGAGATTCAGATGCGTAATTTTGAAGCCAGCATTCCCGTAGGTTTCTTTACCTACCCTATCAGCCAGGCGGCGGATATTACCGCTTTTAAGGCGACTACAGTTCCTGTAGGTGGCGACCAGCTGCCCATGATTGAGCAGACCAGAGAGATTGTACATAAGTTTAATACCGTGTACGCTCCTGTATTGGTGGAGCCTACCGCATTATTACCTCAGAATGAAGCATGTATGAGACTGCCCGGTATTGATGGCAAGGCTAAGATGAGTAAGTCTTTAGGCAATTGTATCTACTTATCCGATACTGCGGACGAGGTACGGACCAAGATTATGAGCATGTATACGGACCCCTTGCATCTGCAGGTCAGTGATCCCGGACATATCGAGGGCAATACGGTATTTACTTATCTGGATGCATTCAGCAATCAGGAGCACTTTGAGAGATACTTACCTGACTATGCAAATCTGGATGAGCTGAAGGCTCATTACCAGAGAGGTGGTTTGGGTGATGTGAAGGTGAAGAAATTCCTGAACAATGTAATGCAGGAGACCTTGGAGCCCATCAGATTGCGCAGAAAAGAACTGGAGAAGGATATCCCTGCAGTGTATGATATCCTGAAGGCAGGCAGTGATGCAGCCCGTCAGGTGGCAGCACAGACTCTGGCAGAAGTGAAAAACGCAATGAGAATCAATTATTTTGATGATGCAGAGTTGATTCGTATGCAGAGTGCAAAATACGGTGAGGAATAAATATCTATGGATAAGAAAAGAACCAGTAGAGGAGAAAATTGGAGTCGGGAATACGAAGAGGATTACAGCGCTTCTTCCGGTAGCACCCGTGAGCTCAGTGAACGTATGGATCAACCCATGACGACTTTTCTGGTATTTGTGGGTATGGTGTTGGTAGCAGCACTTTTGTGTGTGATTATCTGGGCCATTACCCATCGGAAGGACACTACAGTGGTGCTTCCCACCAATGAAAGTTCCGTGGTGGATTATGTGGGTACTACCGATACCACAGAAGAGTCAGAGAGTACTGAGGAAGAGGAAATGGTGGATGATTCCAACGTGGTCCTCACTTCTGACGGCAGAGAAGTGGTATTTACCGATTGTGACAATACCATCACTCCCAAGGAGTACGTAAATCTACGTACCGAGCCCAGTACAGCTGGCGGTACCGGTACTGTGTACTGTCAGGCCGATGCAGGAGAGATGCTACATCGTACCGGTATCAGCCCTGACTTTGGCTGGTCACGTATAGAGTATGGTGATCAAATCCTGTATGTGGTAACCAGCAATGTAGAGGTGGTGGAAGAGTAGTTTTGACAAATTTTAGCAAAGTACTTTACAAATTAGTCAAAATGCGATAAAATCCATCACGTAGATAATGATGATTGACAAAGGCGTCGGATAACCTGCAGACAGCAGGTGTATTTGATGCCTTTTTCTGTATTTTTCACGATACTCAGGAACAATGGGGCCAAAGGCTAGCTGCCGGAAAAGGAGAAAGGGATATGAGGACAAAAAAGGAGATTTTAGAGTTGGTGGAGCAGGAGGATGTGGAATTCATCCGATTACAGTTTACGGATATGTTTGGCAATCTAAAGAATATGTCTGTGGCTGCAAACCAGCTTGCTAATGTGTTGGATAAGCAGTTTATGTTTGATGGTTCTGCTATGTTTGGCGCCTACGGAGAAGGTGAGGATGATTTATATCTGGAGCCGGATTTGGACACTTTTGCCATTTTGCCCTGGAGACCCCAGCCCGGAAAAGTGGCCAGATTGCTCTGCAATGTGCACAAGGCAGATGGTAGCTGTTATGAGATTAGTCCTCGCTGCATCTTGAACCGGATTGTAAAAGAGTATCAGGAGATGGGGTATACCTTTTCCGTAGACCCGGAGTGTGAGTTCTTCCTATTTCATGTGGATGAAAACGGGATTCCTACCACCATTACCCATGAGCAGGC
>JAFUKK010000078.1 GCA_017473665.1 Lachnospiraceae bacterium | reverse complement strand
ATTTATTGCATCAGCCAAGTCCCGAATCTGTCTTACCAGTGGTTTATTACCGGTAAACAGATACTCTATACTATTGTTCAATTTCTCGTAACTTACCGTTTTATCTGCATGGTCCGCATCATTACGGTTCAGACGACATTTATTCATCCGGCTCCACAAAGCATTCATTTCCTGCTCCCGCTGTAGGATACTACCCGTTTCGATTCTGGCCATCAAAGGCTGGCGGAAGGGATTGTCACGCCAGTTTCCTTGTCCCGCCGGAACACTAGCTCCCAATAACCAGGTGTAATTGCCCAGCATCATTTTTCGCAATGCGGGATCCCCCAGCCGTTTCCAGTTGCCGTCAATTTTCACCTGATAGTTGCCGTCTACCTGCTTTAGCTTGCCTAATAGCACCTGGTTCAAATAAGATTCCAGGAATTTGCCCAGCATTGCCATTACCGGTGAACAATCCACCTGACCGCTGACTTGATGTTCCGCATCTGCGTAGTTTATCTTGAGCCAAAATGCAATATTCAGCACACCTTTCATGGCATCATCCACAGGCACATTCCATTCTGTCGGAATCCATGCGTCGCTCATATCACCTTCACAAGCGTTGACAGAAACTCCCTGTCTATTGACCACAGCCGTAATTCCCTGGACATAATTCTCCCTTATCTCAGCAGCCACCTCTGCATGGGGTCTGCCGTCGGAAGCCGGTAACTGTGCCTTAATCTGTGCCAGGTCTTCACTGAGTACACGTAGAATCTCTTCCGTATCCTTTTTAATCGCCTGGGTGGTCTCATCGGTACGTCGGGTAGTCTCGTCAATTCCCTGGGTGGTGGCATCCGTACGTCTGGTGGTCTCGTCAATTCCCTGGGTGGTAGTCTCCACCTTCTTCACAATCTCTTTGACTTCTGCCAGTTCCTCACGCTGATTCTCCCAAGCCGCTACCATCTGTCTCTTCATGGTCTGCGCCAGCTGTGCATCCGTCCTTTGTCTCTCTGCCTCTGCCAGCAGACTTTCTCTAGTGCCGGATTCCTGACGCAATTCTCCATCCATATAGGTCCATTCCAAAGTATAGGCAAGAGGCATAGCCCCCTCTTCTGTAACAGGAATCATTACAAAACGTGCATCATCCTTTTCCTCCGCAGCCAAATCTCCACGACGCTTCTCCAGAGTCTCACACTTCCAGCCTTCCCCGGGAAGCATACGGATTTTGAGCCCGGAAGCTGCCTGTTTTCCTACATTCTGTAATTGAATAGTGACTTCCGCTTTCTCCTCTTCTGCTCTCTCATTCACTGTTGCCAGCAAAATCGCTCCCTGCTCCAGCCGTTCCTTTTCCTTTTTCAGCTGTGCATACCACTGATGCCTTACAGACATACCATAGCGGTCTGTGAAAATACTTCTTTGTAATACTTCCATGGAATCGATGCATTTTTTCTGCATCTCATAACATCCCACAGTCTCACTGCTCCACAGCTCCAATACACTTCTTATCTGATCAATAAAGGAAGTAACCACTTCCTGGGTCAGTCCGTTGTTACGGAAAGCAGCCAGACCCTCCAGTATTTGCATATTGCAGTTTTGCTTCTTCCATTCCTGTAAGCTGTATCCTTCCAGAATACGAGGTAACAGTTCCTTCAAGATTTCCTTATTTCGTCTGCTGTAACGATAGCTCTTCTGTTCCATGGCGGTCAGCAGTTCCCAGAAAATATTTCTGGCCTGTTCCGGATTCAACCGCAGTTCCTGGTCACACAACAAAAGACCAAGACGCACCAAAGAATCATTATAAAAAACAATATCCTTTACAGACTTCCTGTAAATAGGTAACAAGGCCTCCAGACATTCCATCTGGGAACGGGCAAAGCCCCAACGGGTATAATTACGCAGTTGCTCCTCCAGTTCCTTCCTTTTGTCTGTATTGATATCATCGGTTGTATCTTCGTATTTGTCCGAAAAACTGAATCCATAGTAAAAATCTGCCTCCAGTTCCTTGCTCCGGTATACATAGCTTTCCGCTTCTTCTTCCGTCGCCCGGACCTGTTCTAAGAATTCCTCGGAACCATAAAAATCCATGGCCGCCTGCTTCCACAATTCATATCCGGGAGCATTCACAGGAGCTTTTCTCAGCATATCCATTACTACCTTGGTGCCAAATACCGCATCCAGCAATGCCCAGAATACCGCTACTCTTTCCTGTTCAACGGCCAGTACCGCCAACTTCTCCAACGTAGGGAAACGGAGCCACAACAGATTTACCAGTTGCTTCCGTTCTTCCTCGGAAAGAGCGATGCCCTCCAATTGCTCCAATACCTTTTTCTCGGGGCCTCCCAAATTGGTAATAATCTGTCCCAATTCCTCCTGGTGGAGCTGTTGTAAATATAAGCGGAAGATAGACTTCCGTGCTCCGATACGCTCTGTTACCAATAAATCTATCATCGCCTGTTGCAGACTATTGCTCTCCTTCAGGGTCTGCTCCAAAAAGAACTTCCACTGGTCGCTGAGAATCGCTAAAAAGAGCTGGCTTGCAAAATTCTTATCCGTCTGCCATAGCTTTGTCACCGCTCCCTGGTATACCAGAAAACGCTCAAAACGCTCTGTTTTTCCATAGGCAGACCGATATACCTGCTCCACATCCCCAAGGCTCTGCTCCCTGCCGGAAAGCAGCATACAAAGTACCGCTTTTTGACAATTTTGATTCATTACCACGGAACCGGTATTCTGAGAGCCCAGTCGTCCCATTTGCAGCTCACACATGCCCTCCAACAGCTGTTGCATGCGGGAACCGTCTTCCATACCTGTTTCCATACAAAGGGCCAGGCATTTCCGATAGGCTTCATCCATACGCATGCCTATCACGCCATTTCCATAGCCATAGCACTTTGTCAGGTACTGTAATACTTCCAATGCCTGCTCGCTTTCCAAGGGTTTAATATATTTATCCAATTCATCCTTTTTCACCGGATTGGGGTAAGGACTCAGCAGAGGAAGAATTGCCAAAAGTACCGGGCTTCCCGGATTCTCCCGAATAAGAGGAATCAGCTGTCTGCATACCTCCATCAGGGGTCTGCTTTCCTCATCCACACTCCAATGGTTGATGTCATCAAAGACCTGTTGTACAAATGTGAAATGCTGCTCCCTATGATACTCATCCACGGGAAGACGTGCCATATCATAGAGAATCTCTCTGCACATCTGCACTCCCAAAAGAGCATCCTCCTGCAAAATGGTCTCCCGGAAGCAATCGTAATAAAAAGCCTCCTCTCCCCACTCTGTAGCCAGGAAGTGTGCGCATTTATTGTACAAATAGTTGTAATCAAACTGAATATTTTCATTTACTTCTGCCAAAAGCCGGATATAATCCCGCACCACCTTATGACGGAACTGCTCCTGCTCTTTTCCGTTAAACTGACGGAAATAAAAAATATCACATTCCGTTTCCGCGTAAGTTTTGCCCTTTGTAAATGCCCGCAGAGCACCTACCAGTGGTAAATCATTGCTGATATTTTTACGCTGTTTGAACATATAGAGCCAGTTATAGATGGTATAAACACCGTAACGGGCATCCAGTTCCCCTGAAGCCTTTAACATACTATTGATGTTACTGATATTCTGACTGTCATACTGGCTGTTGCTGTTCAGGATACAGGTAAGCACTGCCAGACAATATCCCAGGGCCTCATCCTCTGCTTGAGAGTCCTTCCAAATCTTACTGTAAAGGTTCCAGCCCTTGTATCCCTGGGGATTTCGCAAAATAAACTTAATCAGCGCATTTTCCAGAGCTTCATCCTCCGAAGGCAACACCCTGCCCCCCTTATCCGTCAGCTGCTTGTAATATGTAGACTCCTCCGGAGTAATATAAGTATTTAAATTTTCCTTCCGGTACAACAAGCGTACCTGCTCCTGTCCGGCAAATCGCACCATCTCTTCAATGGTACTTTCCTTCACCCACATACGGAAAAGACTGCTTAAAGATTCTGCCGCCTGCTCCGGATGCAAAAGCTTTTGAAGCAGCTTCTCACCGGTTTCCGGTATAGTTGCTCCCGCCTGTTTCTCATCAATGATTGTAAAAGCAACCATGTCTGTTGCCTTCAGCCATTTTTTTGAACCATCCGGCTGTTCCAGCACCAGTTCCTGTTCCAAAATACCCAACACCTTGCCGCGCACCCTGTCATTACTCAAAAGCTGTACCTGCACCCACCGGTTTAGTATTCCATTTAAATCGATTCTGCCAATCTCCATAAACCCTCTCTTTTGTCCTCTCTCCCTATGTACTCTTACTAATCCTCAAATAACGGTGTAGAAAAATACCGCTCTGCGGTATCCGGCAATACGGTCACCACCCTCTTGCCCGGTCCCAGCTTACGAGCCAGTTTCATAGCTGCAGCCACATTGGTACCGCTGGAAATACCACACATGATACCCTCCTTGGCAGCCAGGTCCTTGGCTGTCCTGATGGCCTCGTCATCCTTTACAATGCAAATATCATTGAAAATCTCCTGATTCAAAATAGCCGGTATCACACCATCCCCAATTCCCATCTGAATATGGGTACCGATAGAACCACCGGAAAGAATCGCCGCATGCTCCGGCTCCACTGCCCATATCTCCATTTCCGGATTCTCTGCTTTTAAGCACTCACCGATACCGGTAATGGTACCGCCGGTACCGATACCGGAACAAAACCCATGAATGGGACCATTCACCTGTTCTAAAATCTCCCTGCCGGTTTGCTGACGCTGGATGGCCGGATTGGCCGGATTTTCAAATTGTTGAGGTACAAATACTCTTGGATCCTCTGCCTGCATCCGAAGTGCCATCTCCAGGCATTCCTCAATACATGCTCCGATATTGCCTGCATCATGGACCAATATCACCTCTGCCCCGTAATGCTGTACCAGCTTTCGACGCTCTTCACTGACGGAATCAGGCATGATAATACGGGTCTGATAGCCCCGTACCGCACCTACCAGTGCCAGACCAATACCTTGGTTACCACTGGTGGGCTCCACAATAATCGTGTCCTTGCCAATCTTACCTTGACGCTCTGCCTCGCATATCATATTAAAAGCGGTTCTGGTCTTGATGGAACCGCCCACATTCAGTCCCTCAAACTTCACCAGAATATCCGCACTGTCCGGCTCCACCATATTCTGTAATTTGATAATGGGCGTATGCCCCATTGCTTCCAAGATATTATTATAAATCATTCTATTCATAAACCTTTCTGAAAGATATTCCTTTTCTATTCCGTAAATCGTGGACCTCCACAGATTATTTCTGCCCGGACACACACAAAGGAATTATAGCAGATATGGTTCTATTTTGCTACATTTTCTACGCATTTTCCAACCACGAAAGGGCTCCATAAGCATAAATGGCCGCTCCCACCGACAACACATTCTTATCAAAACGCACCTTGGGATGATGTTGCGGATACAAATAGCCTTGGGCAGCCTCTCCCGCAGCCAGGGCCAGCATCACCGCGGGCACCTGATGACTGATGTAGGAAAAGTCCTCGGAGCCGCTCATTTTGCCACCGCCCCCCTTTTCTACCATCTGCGCTTCCAATTCCCTGCTGGTATAGCAATACCTTTCACCTAACAGGTCCTTCAATTGACCGGCCATAAAATCCGATAAGGCACCATCATTTATTAGCGTAGGGCAACCACTGCCAAAGGTCACCTTTGCTTCTGCCCGAAAGGCGCCGGCTATTCCCGATGCAATCTCTTCCAGACGCTTCTTCAAACGCCCCCTTACATCCTCCCGGAAAGCCCGTAAAGTACCGGTCATGGTCACCTTATCAGGAATCACATTGGCTGCTTCTCCTCCGCTCATGGAACCAATGGTCAATACCGCCGCCTCATCCGTTCCCAATTCCCGGGCAGCCAATTCCTGCAGTCCGATCAGCACGTGTGCCGCTGCGGTCAGAGGGTCTATTCCCGTATTAGGGGAGGAGCCATGACAACCTTTGCCCTGTATTTCTATGGTAAAATAGTCCGCCGCCGGAGCACTGACTCCCGGAGAAGATACTACACAAGTACCCGTAGCCAATGGTAACCCGGCCATAACATGTATCATCAAGGCAGCATCCACAGCAGGGTCCTGAAGCACCCCATTATTTATCATATCCCGGGCACCCTCTAACAATTCTTCTGCCGGCTGAAACATCAGCTTTATGGTACCCTTAATCTGCTCTTCATGTTTTTTTAACAGTTCTGCCGCCCCCAGCAACATGGCAGTATGAAAATCATGCCCACAAGCATGCATATGTCCATTCCGGGATGCATCCTCCACCTCAGCCTCTTCTGTGATGGGCAGCGCATCCATATCTGCACGTAACAGAAACACCTTACCCGGGCGTTTTCCGCCTGCGGTGGCCACCAGCCCCGCCTTGCCGCAATCCTTCGGGGCGTATCCCAGCTGCTGCAACTGTTCCCTTACATAGTTGCAAGTCTGCTGCAGTGCAAATCCCACCTCCGGATTACGATGCAATCCACTCTGATGTACTGCGATTTTTTCCTGCAGTTCTCCGGCTTCCTTCCATATGAGTTCTTTCCATTCCATCTCCACACTCTCTCCAATCCCCTATGTTACCCTATTGTTTT
>JAFUKK010000077.1 GCA_017473665.1 Lachnospiraceae bacterium | reverse complement strand
TTCATAACAGAACCTCTCCTGCTACTATCCTATTCCCATTTCATGAACTCTTGATATTCCAACCAAATATTACAGATCCACGTCTTTCCCTGATTGAAAATAATCTCATTACCATCCTCGTCAAAGAATTTATTCGCTTCATAATCAGAAGGACGGCTCCAAGTACCCTTGATTACCTTACCATTGGTAAATACATAAGCATCGCCGGTGCCATGTACCCCAAATGCCAGATAGTCATGAGAGTCACGTACTTCACCATGGCATATCTTGAATACCACATTGCTCACTGTAAGAGGAGTATTCCCTATTTCATCCACATGGGTCTCCCCATACTGGGTACGGTAATAAACACCCTCTTCTTCATCGTAGGTAAAGCAAGGATATGCGCTACCATAACCACCGCGGTTTTTCTCCTCCCCGCCGGGCCAAATCTTGGTAGCATCCGGATACTCATCATAGGTAGCACGACAGCCCTCATCTGCAAAGGTAAAAGCCTGCTCAAAGGTGTCTCTGTACTGGGTCTCATAACCCTTTTTATCTACCGCCTTTTCATAACCATCTATGGTCATGTAACCGCGGTACTCTTTCTTATAACCGGGTCTGTCCAATCGTTCGAATGCGTACGGCGCTGATGATTCGATACCGCTTACTGCCTGACTGACATTGTCCACTCTATCGGAGTTAATCAAATCTGCCACATAGGGTACTGCCAGTCCCCAGTTGCAGTATATAGAATCATAAGCCATAGATTCATATACATAATAGTCTCGGCTGCTTCGTACAGGACCTACGTACTCCAACTCATCATAGTCCTCAATAATCGCCATCAGACGGGTAATACGGCCCTCCACCGGTGCCTCATAGATAATGCTGGCATAAGAAATACCCTTCTGCGGTAAAGCACCCTCATTATTGGGCATCATTACAGCCATACTTCTACGCTGAACCACATCTGCATCCTTCCACTCGCCGGTCAGATAGCTCTGCATCTTTCCATCCACTATCTCTCGCTCAGTAATGACCTGTAACTCCGGTTCCTTTTCCTCTTCCGCATCTGCTACTTCGGAAGAGCTTTCAGCCCCAGAAGTCTCCAATTCCTCACCCTGTATCACTACAGGTCCGTCCGCCTCATTGGCATCTCCGCATCCCACCAAAAGAAACGTACATAACAAAACTGCTAATAAAGTTTTCTTTCTCATAAGTAACCCCACTCTTTATGTATTTTGATAGTACTATGATACTCCTTTTGGGTAGGAAAGGCAATGCCCAAGACCACCTTTCAAATAGCACTTATTGCTAAAAACGAAAAACGATTCCGATTATAGCCGCCAGCAGAATCCAGAACGCAGGATGTAGCTTTTTCAGGGCTTTTACATTCATTAATAAGAACAAAATAATTGTAAGAACAATAGTTTTACCGGCCGGTACCCACTGACCCCCTACTTCCCGGAACAGGGATACCCTGCACAAGCTGTATACTGCCACTGCTATCAATGCTGTTACCGCCGGACGGATGCCCCCAAAAGCTGCTTTGACATAAGTATTTTCGCTGAAATTGGTGAGAAACTTCGCAATCAGTGTAATCACCACCACACTGGGAAATACCAAACCGATAGAAGCTACCAGACCGCCTCCTACTCCCAAGGCTGAGAATCCGGCATAAGTGGCCATATTGAGTCCCAAAGGCCCCGGTGTAGATTCACTAATGGCTATCATACTGGTCAGTTCTTCCATGGTAAACCAGTCATAAGTCTCCGGCAGCTTCATCAAATAGGGAATCGTCGCCGGACCACCTCCTACCGCGAATAATCCAATCTTAAAAAATTCCCAGAAAAGAATCAAATACTCCATATTAATCCTCCTTCCCCATTTTACCGGCTCTGAGGATTTCCATGAAAATACCTGCCACTCCTGCCAAAATCACAATCACTACCAGAGGAATCGGTGTAAACATGGCCAAGAGAAATGCTATCAGGCAAATCACTGCGGATACCAGGGATACCAGACTTTTTCTGGCCAGTGTAATCACTGTGTTCAGCATCAACGCACATACCACTGCACGTACCCCCATTAGTGCATGCTGCAACCAGGGGTTGTCCATAAATTGTGCCAAAAAAGCCGCCACTGCCGTAATGATCACGATGGAGGGGGTAATCATACCCAAAGTCGCCGCTATACCGCCAATCACTCCACGCTTTTTATACCCCACATAAGTAGCCGTATTTACTGCTATAATGCCCGGGGTGCACTGTCCGATGGCATAGCAATCCAACAGCTCCTCCTCCGAAACCCAGCCCTTCTTCTCCACCAATTCATATTTCAGCATAGGCAGCATGGATAGTCCGCCGCCGAAGGTGAGTCCGCCGATTCTCATAAAGGTAAAATATAAATCCCTTAATCTACTCATTTGTTTCTTCCTACCGCTCCTTTATTATGCACAATTAACTTAAATCCATCTCCAGATATCCACAGGTAAAAGGAAAGAAATCATACTTTTTTGTACCTACATGCACTGCACCTAAGCTTTCATACCATTTACGTAGCTGTACATTCTCTTCCACGATTCCAATATTCAATTTCTTGCATCCCAGTTTCTTAGCCTGTGCAATGGCATGCTCCGTTAGTGCCTGTCCCTTTTTGCCGTGACGATGCTTAGGAAGCACACTAAGATTACTCAACTCACATTCCTGATTTTCTTGCAACAGCAAAGAATAATAACCCACAATCTGCCCCTCTTCTTCGTATACAAACATAGGACGTTTTTCTCCGTGATAATGCCACGCAAGACGCTCCGGGGTAGTTGCAAAGGCGGTAAATCTTCCTGCATTTTCCGACGTAAAGCCAAATTCCTCTGCTACCGTAAGAAAACTTTCTTTTATTACTTCCACACATACAGGGATTTCTTCTTCTCTCATGGGTCTGATCATCTTCTGTTCCTCCATATAATACTAATTTTTCCAACATATACATCACATCGGTGGTTATACTTCAAAATCCGGTATATCTCCGTCATTAATATAATAAGCTATCTTCAATGCCTCTTCCATAGCACGTTTTCTGCCGCTTTCATTGCTTCTCCAGTTATCTCTTCTGGTGGAGGTATCGTCTGCAGGGCAGGGTAATATCTCTATCCAGTCCGGGAAATAACTCCGGGCCATCAAATAGCTTCTGCGCATATGGTAGTTAGTGGTTACCAGTATCACTTTACGCATTCGTGACAAGCCAAAGGCCCTTTCCAGTTCCAACAAGGAACAGAGCATATTTTCTACCGTATAAAGGGAATGGGACTCCATCAAAATATCCTCTTCCGGTACCCCTAATTCCAGTGCCTTCCGCTTCATATGCTCCGCCTCCGACATAGACCCTTCCGCAAAGTCTCTTACCGCGCCGCCGCACATTAATATCTTGGGAGCACGTCCTGCCTTGTATGCCTCCACCGCCACCGGCACCCGATACTTAGACGCCTTGATACTGCCCAGCACCATAATACAATCTGCATTTTCGCCGGAATCCTCCAATCCCTCGTAGAGGATTTTATCAACGAATTCTTCTGTCAGGTTTGTTTTATTTATTTCTGATACCTTCATATTTTTACGCTCCTATATCATCCCTTAGGAAGATTCTAATATAAAATATATCCTGTCTTTCTGATTCTACTTGCCAGCACTTCTTTATCCATGATAGTATGTACCCATCCGGAAGGTTCTCTTCCACAATTTTCCCAACTTTAATTTCATAACATATGCTAGAAAGGAACATGTCTATGGCACAACCTATTAGTTGGCTGACACCATTCTAACACTAAATGATAAAGATAGCTACCACATTGAAGCCCAAATGGAGCGGGATGATGCCCGTAAGCTGCGACGACTAACCAAACAGCTCTACGACCACATCTATTCCCATTATTCGGAAATGGAGGAGTTAAACGAAATGACGGACGAATCTCTGATGCTGGATATTGATATTATTGAGAAGGAACATGAGAAGAAGATTGCGGAAATAGTAAAAGAAAAGGATTCTGAGAAGGAAATTGCTCTGGCAGAGAAGGATGCAGAGATTCAAGCTCTGAAAGAACAAATCAGACAGTTACAACAAAAACAATAGGGAAAATATGGAACCTGACGGACAAGTACCCGGTACAGAACATTCTGCACCGGGTACTTTTATGGTTTTATGAACACATCCGGCAATCGGATTTGCGTCTATTTTATTAGATTATCTGCACAATATTACCTGACATCCTGAAATTCTTCTTTAAAATCTCCGCGTCATGGAAGGGTAAGGGAATCAAACCCTTTTCCCGGGTGTCTGCAATAAAATCTGCATTTTTATCCCCATCGTAACTGATGCCGATGGGGATATTCTGATATACATTGTCACAGGAGTAGCACTCATCTCCGGTGATTACATATTTCTTTCCGGCTTCCTCAAAATAAATCACACAGGAGTCGGGAGTATGGCCGCCAATAAGTCGCAGGGTAAATTTATCCGCTATCACAGC
>JAFUKK010000076.1 GCA_017473665.1 Lachnospiraceae bacterium | reverse complement strand
TATGACCCTACTGAGGGACAGATTCTTTTAAATGGAATTGATATCAAGTTATACGATTATGAGGAGTATATCAGACTGTTCTCTGTAGTGTTCCAGGACTTTCAGCTGTTTTCCGCCTCACTGGCAGAAAATGTGGCGGCTTCCAAGGAATACGTGGAGCAGAGAGTGGTGGCCTGCCTGGAACAGGCAGGCTTTGGGAAACGCCTTGCCCAGATGCCGGAGGGTATCCATACCAATATTTATCAGGTGGAAGATAACGGCGTAGAAATCTCCGGTGGTGAGGCTCAGAAGGTGGCCATTGCCAGAGCCCTATACAAGGATGCACCCTTTGTTATTCTGGATGAGCCCACCTCCGCACTGGACCCGGTATCCGAGTATGAAATCTACCAGCATTTCAATGAACTGGTAGAGGATAAGACGGCCATCTACATATCCCATCGTATGTCCAGTTGCCGGTTCTGCGACAAAATCTACGTATTTGACCGGGGACAAATTGTTCAGGTGGGCAATCACGAACAGCTGATGGAGCATGAGGACGGTATCTACCACCAGCTGTGGGAGGCCCAGGCCCAGTATTATCAACAGGCATAAGGAATTTTCCGGATAGGGAATAAAAAAGAGGTTTGACCACGTGGTCAAACCTCTTTTGATTTGCTTATTATGCTTCGCCCACTAATTTCTTCAGGGCGTCGATAACTTCCTTTTTCTGGAAAGGCTTGGTAATGAACTCATCGGCCCCTCTCTTTAAGGCAGTTACCATTTTGGACTCCTGACCTGCAGCGGTAATCATGACTACCTTTGCATCGGCATTGGCCTTTTTAATCAAGCTCAGGGACTCGATACCATCCATGTTGGGCATGGTAATATCCATGGTCACCAAGTCAGGCTGGAGCTCTTTGTATTTGATATAACCGATTTCACCGTTTTCGGCCTCGCCGATTACTTCAAAACCGTTTTCTTCTAAGAGTGCTCTAAGAATTTTTCTGGATGTCTTGGAATCATCTACAATTAAAACTGTTGCCATATATAATTATCCTCCTATACGGGTTCTGCTACGATAAAGTATAATTTCTTGCCATTGATGTATACGGGTACATTACATACAAGGTCCTTGGGCTGCTGGCTACCACCCTGGATGTAAGTGGGGGGTAATAACTCTAAATCAATGCCTTCATGACTCTTGTTGGAAGCATACAGACCATTGATACAGTTCAGCAATTCCCCGGCTGCATCCAGTACGTCTGCATCCAGCTCCATGAAATCTTCCTGACCAAAAATGCTACCTACCTTCAGTAAAGCACCGGTATCTTCGGCCAGACAATCTACAAAGCCCCCTTTGCCTTCTAACTGCTGACATACCATAGCCTCACCCTCTATGCAATTGCTGATAGTAGCGGGACCCACATAAATACGTCTGTCAATGAGACGAATCAGGGTACGTACGGCTACACCTACCAGTTCACTGAATTTCTGAGCTTCTTCAGGCAGATACAGGGGAACAATGCGGTCCACATCATCACGCTTGATATCTTCCATTTCGGTATTGGTAAAATCGTGCTGCTTGCGGAACTCCTCCAAGATGCCGTCCACCTCGGACATCTGCAACAGATTCTCATCCACCAGAGTCTGAATAAACATCAGATAGGTATTGCCCTGCTCTTTTAACAGTTTGCCTACCTGTTCATCTGTCAGATAGCCCTTCTCTACAGCAATATCACCGAAACGCATGTCACGGATTGCCTGTATCTCATTTACTTCTTCTGCCTGTTCTGTGGTCATAAAGCCCTCGGATACTGCAATCAGTCCCAGCTTTACACGCACGGAATCCTGTTTGTGCAATACAGTTTGTAACTGTGTTGCCGAAATTTTCTTTGTCTCTACAAGATAGTTACCCAGTATGTACTCGACCATAAGACTTCTCCTTTGCCCTCTTTAAATGTCCATTTACAAATCGTATTGTGTAAAAAATGGCATTTATTCATAAAATTAGTATACTGTTATTTGATAAAGGTGTCAAGAATTTGCGAAAATTACCTATTATTTTGTTTATTTGTCACAAAGTAACGGCATAATATTGTAGACTATGTGCCCCAAAAGAGGGTAGATGCAGTCGGAAGGCCCTACCGACTCGCGGTATACGGAAAAAGGAATCCGGGAAAAAGCAGTTGACAAAAGTCCTTTTCGTGTATATAGTATCAATAGTAAACTGACGAGAGGGAAGAGTAATCTTTCGGAACATGCACAGAGAGCTGCAGGTGGTGGGATTGCAGCGATGGGAAGACTGACGAATGGTCCCTTGAGGGCAAGCTGAAACGCAAGGAGTAGGTGAGACGTGACTGCACGTTACAGCAGAGCATGTATGTTGGTACATGGCAGAGGGTATCCGTATGGATAAAGTTAGGTGGCACCGCAGAAGCATAGTAGCTCCTGTCCTATCATTGAGCAGATAGGCTGGGAGTTTTTTTGTGCGCAAAATTCCTGTCGGTCCTGACTTGTTCTGCCATAATTCAAGAAAGAGAGGAACCCAAAATGAACAAGAACCAAGAAATCCCTTACAAAATTTATCTGGAAGAGCATGAGATGCCTAAGCAGTGGTACAATGTGCGTGCGGATATGAAGAAAAAGCCTGCACCCCTGTTAAATCCTGCTACCTTACAGCCCATTACCCATGAGGAACTGTCCAAGGTATTCTGTAGTGAACTGGCAAAGCAGGAACTGGATGATACTACTGCATATATCGATATTCCACAGGAAATCAGTGACTTTTACAAGATGTATCGTCCCGCACCTCTGGTACGGGCCTACTGTCTGGAGAAAAAGCTGGGCACCCCTGCACATATTTATTATAAATTCGAGGGTAACAATACCTCCGGCAGCCATAAGCTGAATTCTGCCATTGCCCAGGCTTATTATGCCAAGCAGGAAGGGCTGAAGGGTGTGACCACCGAAACCGGTGCAGGCCAGTGGGGTACTGCGCTGTCCATGGCTTGCTCCTATTTTGACCTGGATTGTCAGGTATATATGGTAAAATGCTCCTATGAGCAGAAACCTTTCCGCCGTGAGGTCATGCGGACCTATGGTGCCAAGGTAACCCCTTCCCCTTCCATGACTACGGAAGTGGGACGCAAGATCAACGAAGAATTTCCCGGTACCACCGGTAGCCTGGGTTGTGCCATCTCTGAGGCAGTAGAGGCTGCAGGTGTCCAGGAAGGATACCGCTATGTACTGGGCTCTGTATTGTCCCAGGTACTGCTGCATCAGTCCATTATCGGTCTGGAGACCAAGGCTGCACTGGATAAATATGGCGTAAAGGCAGACATCATCATTGGTTGTGCCGGTGGCGGTTCTAATCTGGGTGGTCTCATTTCTCCCTTTGCAGGAGAAATGCTTCGTGGAGAAGCAGACTACAAGTTAATTGCTGTAGAACCGAAATCCTGTCCATCCTTAACAAGAGGAAAATATGCATATGACTTCTGTGACACCGGAAAAGTTTGTCCATTACAGAAAATGTATACATTAGGAAGCGGCTTTATGCCATCTTCCAGTCATGCCGGAGGACTTCGTTATCACGGTATGAGTGCTGTTGTTTCTGAACTTTATGATCTGGGATTAATGGAAGCCAGAAGTGTAGAACAGACTGCTGTTTTT
>JAFUKK010000075.1 GCA_017473665.1 Lachnospiraceae bacterium | reverse complement strand
GGATTGTACCGGTGGACAGATGTCTCATTGAAAATGAACTGGCTGACAGCATTATTGTATCCATAAGGGGACTGTTAAAATCCTTTAAAATCCGTCCCTACAATGAGGATACGGGATATGGATTACTCAGGCATGTGCTCATTCGTACCGGTTATGTGACGGGACAGGTAATGGTGGTATTGGTGCTGGCGTCCCCCATATTGCCCTCTAAGAATAATTTTGTAAAAGCCCTACGTAAACTTCACCCGGAGATTTCTACCATTGTGATTAATGTAAATAATCGTGGTACCAGCATGGTGCTGGGAGACAAGGAGCAGGTGATTTACGGCAAGGGATATATAGAGGATGTACTATGTGGTAAAACCTTCCGTATTTCCCCCAAATCCTTTTATCAGGTTAATCCCCGGCAGACAGAGCGGCTTTATGGAAAAGCACTGGAATTTGCCGGTTTGCAGGGTAATGAGACGGTGCTGGATGCTTACTGTGGTACCGGTACCATAGGAATGATTGCAGCGGGGAAGGCCGGACAAGTAATCGGTGTGGAATTAAACCAAGATGCGGTAAAGGATGCCCGAATCAATGCAAAGCGCAATCAGGTGGAAAATATTCGGTTCTATCAAAATGATGCAGGCAAGTTCCTGGTGGAAATGGCAGCCCAGGGAGCCAAGGTGGATGTGGTACTCATGGACCCTCCCCGCAGTGGCAGTGACGAAGCTTTTTTAGGCTCTGTATTAAAGGTAAAGCCCAAGAAAATTGTATATGTATCCTGCAATCCGGAGACTTTGGTGAGAGATTTGAAGTATCTGGTAAAGGGCGGCTATCAGGTACAAAAGGCGGCGGGCGTGGATATGTTCCCGTTTACAGAGCACGTTGAGGCTGTGGCGTTACTGACTAAGTAGCAGTAAGGAATTTAAAAATGAATTTATAAAAGAGCTTAAAATCCGTATTTTAGTGGATTTTAAGCTCTTTTTTTGCGCGGTTGTGTTTGTAAAGTAAACCACAGGTTCAGTTGTTTTTTGGAGGGAAAGTCCGGATAATTATCATAAGAATAGGACACATTTGCACCTTGACAATTGAATACAGATGCGGACTTGCCAAGGTTTAAGAGGAGGATACCGAGATGAAAAACAATTTATTAACGGAGATACAGCGTATTTTATCAAAGGAGGATAAGCGGAAGGGAAACCTTCCCATTCCCAATTATCTGTTCGTGCAGCAGTATGGCCGGGATATTGTAGAAGAAATGCCCCAAATCGCAGAACTATTCGGACAGGCGCAGTGGTTTACCTTTGATACAAAATCACAGCACAAAGAAGGAAATATGCTATCCCATTTTAAGATGGAGTTGAACAGACATGCGGGAATAGGCAGAGAATACTGCGGAAGCATTTTAGTTCAGCTTTCTACCCAGGAGGAAGAGATAGAGGAAAAGGAATTGGAGGAATTGTTAAGTTATATAGACAGTCAGAAAAGCCGCCTACATTGCATATATACCATGCAGGGACAAGAAAAGGTAGATGAAGTAAAGAAGCGATTGGAAAATTATGGCTTTGTGCGGGTGGTATACGCCAAACCCTATGGGGTTGAAGAACAACTGGAAATTTTTATGCATGCACTGCAGGAATATCACTTTCAGGCAGTGACAGAAGCTAAGGAATGTGCGGAAGCATTTTTTAGGGAAAAAGAATGGAATGCATCTGATGCGGTGAAGATTCGAATTGAAAATATCGCAAAGGAAATGGTGTACAGTAGTTTCATCAACGAAAAAGAGCAAGGCAATGTGGTGCAGAAGGAAGAGGCAGAAAAAGTATTTGCTTCTTTGGCAAAAGAAATGACCAAAAAGAGACAAATCGGATTTGTGATAGGAGGTGCAGGACTATGGACAGAATGAATGGGACACGCTTTTTGACCCGGGAGGAATTGGCAAAGACCCTTACGGAAATCGATATCAATGCAAACACATATCCGGTGGGCGGCATTCCCATGCTGGTTTCGGGTGATAAGCTCTACATAGATGCAGAAGACAGCCATACCATGATATTTGGTGCTACAGGAAGCAAAAAAACACGTATGTTCGCCATGCCCTCCATAGGTATCTTTGCCAGAGCGGGAGAGTCCTTTGTGGTGACAGACCCGAAGGGGGAATTATATGACCGGACCATAGGAGATGTGGTTTCTTACGGATACGAAGGAAGTTGTGTAAACCTCCGTGATTTTCGGGCAGGTGTCACATGGAATCCATTGTCCTTACCCTATCGGTATTATCACAACGGGAAAAAGACCAAGGCAATCGAGTTTGCTATAGAAATGTCCAAAATGATTATCGGTGAGGATTCTACGGAGGAAACCTTCTGGAGTAATACTGCGGTGGATGTATTCAGCGGATTTATCCTCCTGCTTTTTGAAAAGGCCAGTGAAGGAGAATGTCACATCAAGGGGTTGGCAGATCTTTGGAAGGGTTATATCGCAGAGCGGAAAAGAACGATTGCGAAAATAAAAGATGAGTTTGGCGGGAGTATTGTATATCAGAAGATTTCCAGCTTGGACAATCCGTCGGAAAAGACAGTGGGAAGTATTGAAGCGTTTATATCCATGGGGTTAAACAAGCTGGGGATTAACGAGGAATTTATAGATTTTTTATCCCAAAAGGGCTTGGATTTACAAGAGCTTGCGGGTAAGAAAAATGCCATTTATCTGGTAATTCCGGATGAAAATAAGAGCTATCATTTTATAGCCAGCTTATTTTTAGAGCAGCTGTACGAGGTGTTAATCGAAAAGGCACAAAGCGAGCCGGCTCATAGGCTGCCTGTCCGAATGAACTTTTTGATTGATGAATTTGCCAATATCCCCAAGATTGGGAATATGGATGCGATGATTACGGCTGCCAGAAGCCGGAATATCCGTTTTCACCTGATTGTGCAGGGCATGAAGCAGCTGGAGCAAAAATATGCAGAAGGTGCAGAAACGATTATGGGAAACTGCAATAACTGGGTGTACCTGTATAGCAAGGAATACAACCTTTTGCAGGAAATCAGCAGATTATGCGGGGAAGTAATCTATGACAATAATGTACGGATGCCGCTTTTTTCGGAATTCGATTTGCAGCATTTGAACAAGGAAAAGGGTGAGGCATTGGTGTTGGCAGGCAGAAACTGCCCCTGCCTGACCCAGTTGGCGGATATTGATGACTACCCCTATCCTATTTTGCCGCCTCAGGAGCTGGTAAAGCCCCAGCGTTGGAAAAAGATAAGAAGCTTTTGGGATAAAGACGGAGAAAAGGGTCACTATTTCTGTGAGATAGACCCGGACGATGATCCATATAAAAGAAGAAATTTAAAACCGGAAAAGATGGGAGAAGGATTACAATGCCTGGCAGCAGTTGGTCCGGGAGGTATGATATTGGCCACAGAAGTATTTGATAAGTCCATGATAGACTCCAAAGCAGCCATTGCATTGATGGCTTCCCGGGAGCTGGCAAAGCTGGACTTAGAGCCGGAATATGTAGAATGGTATATTATGCTGCCCATGGTAAAAGCTTCCTATGATATGAAGATGGAGGTAGACCCGGAGGTTGTCTTTATGACATTGGAAGAGCTGGGGGCAGAACGCTTTAGAAAAATAATGGATAGTGGGAATGCACAAGGCTATCTTCCCAAGGTGCAGGAAAGTGAGATGATACTGTATTTTACCAAAAGTGCAGAGGAAATATTGTGTTTTACCCATGACTTAGAGGAGCTTGATGAAAATGTAAAAGTGTTGGGCAGCTTGGATGCATATGATGGAAAGCTGGGAACCAGATATCTGTTAAATCATGCATTTCGTAAAGCAAATCAGGAATTGGAAAATACCGATTTTGAAGATGTGAGCTGGCATTATGAGAATAAAAAGTACAACTGGCTGGAATCGGCGATATACACCTTTACAAAGCAAAATGATAAGGGGGAATTTGCTGTATTACAAATAATTGACAACAGAAGCTGCCTCAATCCCAAAGGGTATGTGCCTACTTTTCAGAAAAGAAAGTAGAGAGAAGGAGAGGAAATATATGACAGTTGATAAATTAAGAAATATGAACGTAAAAATCAGAGGATATGCAATGCCTGATGATAATGCTCCTTGTTTTTATAAAAGATCCAAGCTCAGTGAAGCTATGGAAATCATGCGGGATTATATGGAAGATTTTCCGGAAGAATTTTATAATTTTGCATTCAATATCACAGATGAGGAGGATGAGTTTTTATTTACCATCTGTAGAGAATTTGACAAGGTATATCTGGGGCGTGTGAATAAATACGATTTGACAACGGATATTGTATTTGCAGCTTTGGGAATGGAAGTGCCCGGGGAAAGGTAAGGAAAAAGATATGCAACAAAACCAGAAAAAAACAGAAGTTGCCTCTCAAAAGGCAAATAGCTTTGCGAAGATGATGCTGCAAAGAGACAAGGACCGGGCAAAGGCACAGCAAAAGCATGCATATATGGAATTGCTGAAAGCACCCCGGGGAAAAGAATACCTTCGCCTGCTGGCAGAGTCCTCCCGATTGTGTGAGCAACTGGCGGTGATGGAGGAGGAAATCAAACAGTTAGAAACACAATTGGAGCAGGAGAACAGTGAGATAAAGGTCACATGGAAGTCCAACGTCATGGGGGAGGCATCAGAAGTACAGGCGGCAGGGGTGCAACTACATACACGGACGGCAGAGGTGCAACCAAATACACAGACGGGAAAAGGGCAATCACAGATACAGGTGAGCTGGAAAAGAGCAAGTTTGGATGCCGGTGCAAGAATCAGACAGATGAAGGAAAAGCAGCAGCGTCTTATGGAAATGAAGCAGCAGCGGGAAAAGGTGGCTGAGCAGTTCCGCAAAGCTATGCGGGAATTTGAAGCGCAGCTCCCGGCTCCGGACAAATTAATCGGTATGCTTTGGCCGGACTCCAATACAGAGATTCTGTTGAAATATGGAGTAATTCCTTGTCCGGGCTTTGCTTTCGGCTCACCGGCGGAACTAATCGAGCAGGTAAAGCCAAAAAGTGAAAAGGAAGAGAAACAGTGGTTAAAAGGTAATGAAGCATGCCATACATATGGGGGCGATGAGCTCCTGATAGTGGAAATATATATGGAGGCCATTTGTGTTGTTTATAAAGACGGTAATACGATTGTAATAGAGTAATTGGGTAAGGGGGTGGAACATGTTAATCGGAATTGACTTAGGAACCACATACTCGGCAGTGGCCTATTTAGATAAGCAGGGACATCCCCGGATTGTTTTAAATCGAGAGGAAGAGCCTACCACACCATCGGTGGTATATGTGGACGGGGATACTGTAATCGTCGGGAAAAATGCCAAGGAGAAGGCCCTTAGCTTCCCGGAAAAAATCTGTAATTGCATCAAAAGGGTAATGGGCTTTCAGGATACCGCATGGCAGCAGGATAATACGAAGTATACGCCGGAGGCCATATCCGCATTGATTATCAGACGTATGTTGGAGGATGTATTAGTTCGTCAGGAGGAGGATATTGATGGTATTGTCATTACCGTGCCCACCTATTTTGACGAAATCAAACGGACTGCCACAAAGCAATCCCTGGAAGGTGCAATCGAGGCAATCAATAAGGATAAAGAGTTTGCAGGGCGTGTATCAAACATCAGATTTATTTCTATGATTGATGAGCCTAAGGCGGCGGCACTGTATTATTGCTACAAGACGGAACGCAAAAAAGGAAATATCATGATTTATGACTTAGGGGGCGGTACCTTTGATGCTACACTCATGGAGCTTTCCGAAGGAAAGGTAACGGTTATGGCAGAGGGGGAAGAACATGAGGCCGGCGGTATCTTTTTTGATGAAAAGATAAAAAAATATGTTGTGGACAAGATGGAAGAGGAATACGGTATCGACTTAAACAAAAAACAGTATGATATTGAGCGGGCGAAGATTTTGTTACAGGCGGAGGAGTGTAAAAAGCAGTTATCCGAGCCGGGAGTAGAGGTAGTGAATATGACTGTCAGTGTCAGACACAAATCCTATGATATTGCACTTACCAAAGGACATTT
>JAFUKK010000074.1 GCA_017473665.1 Lachnospiraceae bacterium | reverse complement strand
TGACGATGGTAGAAAATGTACCACTGACCCTTGATTTCTACGATACTACCGTGGTTATTGGCACCATAAGCCATGGGCATATCCGCAGGTTTATAAGTATCAATATGCATATCACTGTTGCTGACAATGACACCGCCATAGACAAATCCTTCCGTAGGCTTCTTACTGGTAGCATAGCACAGCTCATGCATCACCTCAGAGGAGTATACAAAATAATAGGTATCCCCAATCTTTCGGATAGAGGGTGCTTCAAAAAAGGCATGATTCTCAAAACCGCTACCCTCATCATATTCACAGCCGGGTACCACAAACTTAGGCGCCTCTACAATAGTCAGCATATCTGCTGCCAATACGGTCACCATAGCCCCATGTCTGGACTTATCTCCACGACCACAAAAGCCGGTATACAGATAGGTCACATCTCCCTCGGTCAGCACACCGGGATCAAACTGGGGCTCATCCCCGGGCTTTTCTCCCAATCGGGTACCGTCCTCATAATGTACATAACCATAAAATTCATACTTTCCTGCGGGAGTATCACATACTGCTACAGATACTACGGATACATGGTCCAGTACATAGTACAAATAATATCTGCCATCGGGTCCCTGGGTCACATCCGGCGCGTACAAACACATCTTGCTTTCTTTGTTCAGAGGGTCTGCATTCTTGGGATAAATCACTCCTTCATATCTCCAATTGCCCAAATCATCCACGGGAGCAGACCAGCATACATAATCTCCCAGACAAAAAACATGTCCGTTGTAAAAATCATGGGAGCCGTATACATACACTCTGTCTCCGAATACATAGGGTTCTCCGTCGGGAATATACTCCCAGGATGGTAAATAGGGGTTAAATGCTTGCTTTTTCATATTATATATCCTCCTTATGGGTTGTTTTTATCTATTATTTTAATGGATATTGCTTTATCTATTTTTTGTGCGCCATCACCCACCTGCAATTGGTGCGTAGCCTCATCCCAGCATAATTCCAGAGCAGTGTACTTTCCCTCTTCATAGTCGTAGCCGTCACCTGCATCCTCATACCACAGAAAACGTCCATCTCTGCCGGCAAAAACCTGTATCTCCACTTCCTCGCAAAGTTCTTCTGTGGAAGCAGCTTCATGGGTATGGGGTATAATACCGCCTTCCCGTACAAATAGGGGAATATGCTCCAATACAGCTTCCACCTCCAGCCATTGTCCCCCTTCGTAATAAGCATGGGTCCGGTAATCATACCAGCCTGTTCCCTCCGGCAAATATACTTTGCGCATCCGTTTCCGGGGAATCCTTTCTCCGCTATCCGTTTCCTCATATATGGATTCGGTAATGGGACAAACCATCAGACTGTCACCAAACAAATACTGGTCCTTCATATCCCACACCCGGCAATCCTTTGGAAATGCGAATGCCAGTGGCTTCATCATCCCTACATCCTCTAACCAGACACTGCCTGCCAGGGAATAAATATAGGGCATCAATTGATAACGCAGTCTGTTTGCTTCCAATAGGGCCTCATAAAAAGCAGTCCCTTCCGGGCATACCTTCCACAATTCTCTGGCACAATCTGTTCCGTGCCCACGGAAAATCGGCAAAAAGCCTGCCCACTGATACCAACGCACAAACAACTCCTGATAGCCTTCATCAGCAGTGGTGGCATCATAGTCCCCCTTCCAGTACCAGGGTGCTCCCTCCTTTACAAAAAAGGCCCCGATATCCACCGTCCAATAGGGTAAGCCACTGGCACAAAAATTCAAGCCTGCTCCCATTTGACGCCGCAGAGTATCCCAGGAAGCCGCAATATCTCCGGACCATAGGATGGTCCCATACCGTTGCTGTCCCGTATAGCCGCTTCGGGTCAAATTCACCACCCGTTTCTGACCTGCACCATCTGATACTCTCTGGCCCTCATAAATAGCCTGTGCATGATAAAGCCCATAAGCATTTCCTTCCCTTAGGGGCATATGATTACTTACCGTATCACAATATTCCTGATACAGCTTTGCAGGCTCCGGACATTGCATATGATTCCACTCCGGGGTAAAGGGCTCACTGTTATCGCACCACCAGGCATCTACCCCATGACACCAAAGCCCCTGCTGTACCTGTTGCCAGTACAATTCCCTTGCTTCCCGGGACAGGGCATTATAAATATCCGTACCGGGCAATAGCAGCCCTCTCTCCCGGAACTGTACATGATTTTCCGTGCACTCTGCCATATTGGGCCAAATGGAAAGCATGAAATGGGTATGTATCTCATGTAACTGGTCTATCATATCTCCGGGGTCCGGGAAACGCTCCTCATCAAAGGTCTTTTGGCCCCACTGATTACCCTTCCAGGAACACCAGTCCAGTACAATGGCATCCAGACCAATCCTCCTTTGCCGATAAGCACGAGCCACTTCCAAAATCTCTTGCTGTGTCTCATATCTCTCCTGGGACTGAATATAGCCATAGGCCCATTTGGGCAGTAACACTGCCTTGCCCGTAAGCTTCCGGTACTCCCGGATTACTCCGTCCATGCTTCCACCATACAGGAAATAAAAATCCATCTCCTCATCAGCTTCTGTATACAGGTAAGATCCATATTCCGTATCCTGGAAAACCATAGGACTATAGGTATCCATCAAAAGACCATAGCCCAAGCTGGAAACCAGCATAGGAATGGCGATTTTCCGATTGGCCTGATGAAGGTATAACGTTTTACCTCTTAAATTTAAGAAACCTTCTTCCTGCTGTCCCAGGCCATAAAGGGCTTCCTGCTCCTGCCATTCCAGATGCAGTCTGGTATGGTACAAAGTCCCTGCCTCCATCCGGTCCGCCTGACGTACTACCTTTTTCACACCATCAGCTGTAGAGACTTCCTCCACCTGCAAAGTACCGCCCACAGGCTCATATGCAGTAAAGGCTTCCATTTCTCTGCTATTTCGGTCACGCTCCTTCAGTAGTAGCTGACCCCTGCCATCTAAATACCGAAAGGATGCGGTCTCACAATTCACCTCAATCCGAAGCAACTCCGTAGAGAAGGACAGTACTCCATTTTCTACAGTGTGTTCCCATTGCCCTGATATATCACCCTTTACAATGCCCGGCTTTTCCGCAGTACTGAAAGTATCTCCCGGTTGAAAGGTAATTCTGACACATCCCGGGGTCCGCATCTCCAACCGGTAGCAGCCCGCCTCGGAGTACAGATACAGACGATGTTCCCGGCGGATGATTTTTGTGATTCTGTTATCCTTGCCTTTAAATGCAGTTAACATCCCGGCTCCTCCCTACAAGGTATCAACCTTTTCTTTATCATTCATTCTAACACAAAGAGGAGACAAATGCCACCTCATTGGGCATTAGCCTTCATCCGGCTGCTGCCCATCATGGGCCAACCATTTACATGCGGTCATTTCCATATGGGTAAAGGTAGCTTTGAAGGAGGAGTCCTCAGGGCTACAGGCATAAATACCGAACCGGATGCTTCCGCCTCCCTTCCACATATGACAGATGCGCATTTGGGAATAATGAATACCATCCCCAGAACACTCTATACAATAGTCATCCTCTCTACGGCTGAAACGATACCACATGGATTTAATGGACGCATCAATGGCAGTAGTAGCCCAATCGGAATAACCGTTGTTGGTGACCACACTTCCTAAATGCTGGAATGCTTCGTTTTCGTATTCAATGGAACCCTTTAACCAGTTATCCTCATCCAAATACATTGCCACTCCGCACTGGTCAAATCTATGCTTACTGTCAAACTCCGTTTTCACAGTAAAAGAAAAATATTTTTCCTCCGTAGCCATTTGCAGCACAGGCGCGTTGTCATTCCTAAAATGATAATAGGTCCTCTGCCACAAATCCGTATGAGGCTTGGTAACAATTTCAATTTTATCCTCCGTAATGGAATAGCTTTCCGGTTCTCTGGTCCATTGCAGTTTACTTACATCAAATTTCATATTACTGGCCTCCACTTCTACCACATTAAAATTAAGTGTACCAATTCTCCTGATAACAATAAAATCAGAGATTTGTACACTCTTCTTTCTTTAAAAAACTCAACTTGCCTACTACTTATCAGGGTTAGGGCAGGTAATAATCCAAGTATACCCGAAACGGTCCCTAGTGACAGAGCCGCAACCTGCATCATCCGGTGCCGGATGTGGCTTTAAAGGTGAAATCACGGTTCCACCCTCTGCTAAAACAGACACAGTATGTAAGGCTTCCTCCATGGAATCCATACGAATCATCAATTTCACATCTGTATTCACTCCTGTACCATCAAAGGTATCTCCTGCTGCCATATGGGTACCACCCAATGCGAACTCCACATGCATCACTTTTCCAATCTGCTCCGGTGTCACGTCAAAAGTCTCCTCTGTCCAACGGGACATATAATAAACCTCACCACCAAATGCCTTCATATAGGTATTCAGTGCCTCCTCACAATTTCCTTTAAATGATAAGTAGGTGATTACTTCAATCTTCTTTTTTTCCATTTTTTCTTATCCTTTCACGTTTCCAATTTTTATAGATTGATATTTATCGCATACATGCATTAACAAATTTCATTGGTACATACATTCGTTCTGCAACCTGTTCCGGTGTCATACCACTGTCTAAAAATCTCTTGCAAACAACTTTCATATTTTCTCCCACCTCTATAATGTGCTTGTCTGGATCATAAAACCGAACTACTCGCTGTCCCCATGAATGTTCCTTTACTGAGTGAACATATTCAACACTGTATTCTTTAAGCCTGTTTATAAACGTATCAAAATCATCTTCCTCAAAATAGACTTCCGTAGCGTTGTTACCAAAAATAATTTTATCAGTAGCAATAAACTCCTTCCATGTCTCACTCGTCTGTAAAGCCAATCCGCCGGTCAATGTTTTATTTGCTCCAAAATCCATAACTACACGAAGCCCCAAAACCCTTTGATAGAACTTAACAGACTTATCAATATCTTTAACAACAAACATTGGATTTTTTAATTTCACCTTAAACACCTCCACCAAACAATCTTTATCGCCGTTTCATACTCTTTTGAACATATCATTTAAACTTGTTCTATTTCATACTTGAATATTCTATAACACAGCATTACATCATCACCAAAACCTCTGCACCTCTATCTCCGGCCTAAGCAACCGAACAAAAGTGTCACCCGCACCGGAGTCTCCATAATGTATAGGCACCACAAGTCCCCGCTTTTTCCCATTTATAAACTCCGCTGCCTCGGATGCATCCATTGTATATTTCCCTCCAATGGGGACAAACACCACATCTGCATTCACAGATACTGCTTCCGGAATGACATCAGTATCGCCCATGGCATAATATGTCTTTCCATCCAGTTCCACCAAATATCCCAGCCAATCATTGCTTTTGGTATGAAAGTGTTTATCTATGTTGTAGGCAGGAATTCCCTGACACTTTACGCCCTCGTACTCCCATGTTTGTCCGGGAAGTAATCCGTGAAAGGTCTGTACAGGGAACTGACTCTCCCTGACCATAGCAAGCATCCCCAAGGGTACAATCATCTGTGTATCCTTTTTCAAAACCTTTCTGATATCATCCGGAGAATAATGATCATAATGTTCATGAGTAATAAAAATCAGGTCTGCGTCATGAGGTGCCCCGCCTATCTCCAATGGATCAAAATATATCGTCTTTGTTCCTGTAAGTTTGATACTACTTCTGGTGTTTACAAAAATATTGTTCATAACGCCTCCGCTCTCACTGCTCATTTCAAAGCTGTGGCTTATCTATTTCATAATCTTTATTAATTCGTTCCCTAGTTATGTATTTATTCTGTTGAATCAACACTTTATTAAAATACATCCCCCTGTCACAATCCTTATCCCAGTTTTTTTTGTATATGTTTCGCCATCTCCTCAACAGGTACAATATACCAACTACTTGTCCAGCCATGATTTCCTTCCATATAGCTACTCGTTCTTCGTCCAAACGAAGTGCAGTCACATATCCTCCAGGGTCCGTAGGCGACTCTCTGTCTGCATCCCAATAATGTATTTCATCATTAAAAGTCATAATAAAAATCAGTTTTTTCAAAACATTTAACTCAGGAATAGTTTCACTAAAAACAGCCACTCCGTAACGCACGTCTTCATCACTTATTTGAAATCCCAAAACCTGCAGCTCTTTTATCTGTTTATTCGTCATAACCCCACCACCGATTTTACTCTTTAATACCAAAATAGCTTAATATGCCTTTCACGGAATGCTCCATCCATTCACAAATATACAACAGTTATCAATAGGTCGTCATTTTAGACACATAACCGGTCAAAACAACTCCACAGCATCCATTGTATATTTTCCACCAATAGGGGCAAACACCACATCTGCACCCCCGGTTAACGCCTCATCTATAAAGTGCAATCCTACAGTTTCCCGCTTCATCAAACATTTCTATCTCGTATTTCAAAGGTCCGTCCTTATAGATATTACCGTAGATTTCGCCTAACTGCTCTGTTCTTCCGCATACATGCTCCCAACCGGTATCTGGAAGAGGCACACTCACATTCCAACCCTCTATCTCACCATCTATCAGACCAATGACATATTCTATAGACGTATCAGTCCAATGATAACCCAGGCCACGCAGTCTCTCCCGTCCGTATATGCCGGATAATTCATCCCGAAACGCACCTATGGTTTCATACTGCTTGTCCCCTACTGTTGAAAATGTCTTGCTGATTCCTTTAAATTCCATCTCGCTACTCCTTATCCTCTCCACAAATTGGAATTTGCCAAACGCTCTAAATCATGATAAAAATTAGCCAACAGTAGTTTGTATAACAAACTGCTCTATCTCAGAATTAACCTGTTTCGCATTATCCCCATTAGAGAAATGAGCAGCATCTTCAATGATGTGTAATGGATATCCTGTTGCTTCTGCCCATGCAGTACAATATTGTTTTACTTTTCCAGTTTTATCTTTATCTCCAAGTAAAATTAGTACTGGACAAATTAACTGCAAATCCTTGTTTTCCTGTGCAAACTTTCCATAAGCAATATCCATTTGTTCTATAATTTGTTTCTTTGACAAAGGAGCCAACATTTCTATCATTTTATTATAAGAATACTCGGTTACAGATATAGATTTTGCCATACTCTTACGAAGCATCTTATCTGTAAACCAGTTTGCCATCGGCTTCACTTTAGAAAGCCACCACAAATCAGATTTTGAATAGTATGCTGTTCCAAATGGTGTTGTATCGACACCTATGAAACATTGCACCTTTTTAGGATATAAGTGTGCAAACATTTGTGAAGGATAGCCTCCCATTGACATTCCTACCAAACAAACTTTTTCAATACATTCCTGTTCTAATATTCGTTTTAAATCTCTTGCAGTATTTTCATAAGAAAAATTATTATAAGGCATAGATAAACCATGCATAGGAACATCCCACGCAATTACTATATATTCATTCTTAAAATATTCAATTTGCTTTTCGAACATTGTATGATTCGCTGTTAAGCCATGGCTAAAAACAATTGTTCCCTTAGGTGCGTGTTTGGTTCTTGAAATCCAATAATGCACTTCTCCTCCAACGCCTTTAATTATCCTATGCTCCATAATCATTCCTCCTAGCACTATCTAAATCATCCTGTCAAATTCAAATTTGCATTTTTCTTTGTTTTAGCAATTTCATACCTAAACAAAATACAAATGCACCTAATGCAATAAAAAATCCCCACACTATATTCCAATAAGGACTATTTACATCAAACATAAACAATAATAAATCATTCCACACTTTCAACTCAATCGCTATTGCAAACAAGTCAAACAAGACATAGCTTCCGCCAAAAATGTATATCCATCGCCACCAATAATTATTTTTCTTATTCTTCCAAAATGTCACTATTCCACAAACACATAGAAAAGCTAAAATATCCATCAGTACAAAATAGAAGGCTCCTTTGTTCTCTAAAATCCCCAACCAAAAATCAGCATAGGATGTTCTGTCAATCAATCCCCATATTCTATGTAAGTGAAATAGTCCGAAGACCATAAAGAACCATGGTTCCCACGCATATACTTTCTTCACTTTTCTAACCTCCAAATTCAAATTATCTTACCAATCCCTCAAAATACCGTTTACTTTTTATTATGGGTTATCTGTATTCCATACACAAACCAGATGTAAAAATACCAAAGCACAAGCGACCAAATCGGATATGATATTGCGCAAAGTTTCATAACTATTGCTACTACTATCATAAGAATCGAAAAAATATTAACATACATCCATTTCGTTTTTCTGCTAACGAACAAATTAATAAGGGTAGATACTATAAATGACACATCCATAATCATAATAAATACGCCTACAATATCAAACCATTTCAACGCCATTCCTTCATAAAAGACAGCGGCTATCGCAATTG
>JAFUKK010000073.1 GCA_017473665.1 Lachnospiraceae bacterium | reverse complement strand
TGGTTGCCGCCTCATCCAGTTCCCTGGGGATACCTGCCATAAACTGCATCATCTGATAAATAAAGAATGCCTGACCGCAGAAATAAGGCAAAATCAGCGGTACATAACTATTGGATAATCCCAGATTGTACCAAATTAAATAAGAAGGTATCATAATGACCTGTCCCGGCAACATCATGGTAGCCAGCATACAGGTAAACCACAGTTTGCGCCCCTTAAAACGGATACGAGACAATGCATATGCCACCAAAGAGGAACTGATTACGGTTCCCAAAGTAGCTATGGTGGTAATAAAAAGTGAATTTTTGAAAAAAGTACCAAAGGTAATGCCTGCAAAACCACTCCAACCGGTGGAGTAATTTGACAGTTTCGGCTCCTTGGGAATCAGGGATAAGGTACCCCTTAAAATTTCCGCATTGTCCTTGAAGGAACCACTGATCATCCAGAGCACCGGATAAATCATTGCAAATCCAAAGGCTACTACAAATAGATGATATAACACCTTTAAGGTGATTTTTTTTGCTTTCATACTTTAGTCCCCCGCTTCACTAAATACCCACATCTTGGAACTCTTGAAGATGACCAGAGTAATGATACTCATTACCATCAGCATAAACCAGGACATGGCACAGGCATAGCCCATATTGTTGTAATCGAAGGCCTGCTTATACACATATAGGGCATACATCATGGTGGCATTGTTGGGACCACCCTTGGTGATAATAAACGCCTGGGTAAAGGCCATAAATGCAGAAATGGTCTGCATTACCAGATTATACAGAATAATCGGGGACAGACAGGGCAGCGTGATTTTAATGAACTTCTGGAAACCATTGGCTCCGTCGATCTCTGCCGCCTCATAATAAGTAGTAGGAATTTCTTTTAAGCCTGCTGCAAAAATAATCATGGAAGAACCAAACTGCCATACGCTCATAAGTATCAGCGGAAATAGTGCCAATCCCTGATCACCAAACCAATTGATGGTATCCAGTCCCATGTCCTTCATTACCATATTGAACAGACCCCTACGGGCAAATAACTGCTTCCATACCAGCGCCACTGCCACACTACCGCCTACCAAAGAAGGTACATAGTATAAAGAACGGTACAGCGTCACCAGTTTGCTCTTGCGGGTCAATAAAAATGCCACAAAAAGCGCAAATGCCAGCTTCATGGGCACGGATATAAATACATACTTTAAAGTCACACCCAGGGACTTCATAAAGGTCTCATCGGTAAGCAGTGCCGCAAAATTTTTTAACCCCACCGGAGTCACTTCCTTAGAGCCCATGGAGAAATCTGTAAATGCGTAATAGAAAGATGTCAAAATGGGAATCAGGGAAAAGCAAATAAATCCGAATATAAAGGGAGCCGCAAACACATGCCCCACTGTATTATCATTATAAATAAATTTTCTGACTTTTGTGCCAAAGCCAATCGTGGCTGTATCTTTCACGATAAGCCTCCTTTCCACAGTGCAAAAATCGATTTTTTGAGACAATACAGGCACACCTACCGGGTAAGTGTGCCTGCTATCATCTGATTCTTATTTGAAGATTGCTTCAGCTGCTTCGTAAGTCTTCTTTGCTGCTTCATCCGCAGTAATCTCACCTGCAACTACCTGCTGAATCAGGTTTCTATACTGATCTACTACCTGGTCCTGTCCGTCAGGGCTCAATACATTAATCTTTTCGGGAGTCTCAAAGGTACCAACCAAATCAACATAATCGTACATTTCCTGCTGGCCTGCAGTTGCGCTTGCCTTCAAAGCTTCACGTACCTTATCGTTGATGGGAATACCTCTCTCACCTTGCAATACATTATTACATTCTTCGCTGTTCTGGAACCAGCTGATAAACTTTGCAGCCTCTTCCTTGTACTGGCTATCCTGAGATACACACAGCATCTGGGAAGACTGGATTACGGAACCTGCAGGTCCGTTCTCGGTCACTCTGGGCAGAGAAGCCAGTGCCAAGGTACGTCCCTCTGCTGCACATACATCATAGATGGTAGGGAACTGATTTACAGCTACCCAAGTCATTGCAGCTTCACCGGTTACCAGGAAGTCATTCTCGATATTGGTGATTTCCATTTCAGCTCCTGCATCAGGAGAAGCACCCTCCTTAATCAGGTCTGCTCTCATCTGGATGTAGGGAGTCAGCATCTTATAATCATCAAATCCCATACCGGTCAGATCCAGATTAAAGAAGCCGTACTCGCCAACCTTACCCTGCTGTCCAATATAAGTGGAACAACCTGCGATAAACTCAGAACTGGTAAAACCGGAGGTACCAAACTCGCCGGTATGCTTGGAAATCTTTCTACAAGCATCTGCATAATCATCCCAAGTCCAGTTATCGGTAGGAAGAGGAACACCTGCCTCCTTGAACATATCTACATCGTATGCAATACCATATGTATTCAAACCATTGGACAGACCCATCTGATTGCCTGCGGTATCCTGGGTAATCTTCAGGTATGCATCGGAAATGTTGGTGGTGTCGATAACACCGGAATCAATATAATCATTTAAGAAATAAATCTTATCCACGTACTGAGGGAAGTTACCACCCAGCTGGAAGATATCCCATACCTGATCGGAGGATACCAAAGTCTTTAACTTGGTGAAATAATCATCAAAAGAGAAAAACTCGTACTCAATATCTACATGAGGATTTTCCTTCTCGTACATCTCAATTACCTGAACAGTTCTGTCATGACGGGTCTGAGAACCCCACCATGCCATACGCAGTTTAATCTGCTCCTGCTCTTCATCGCCTGCTACAGAATTCTCTACTTGAGAGGAACCGTCTGCAGTGCCGGCATCACCCTGTGCAGTGGTATCACCACCACATGCTGTCATGCCCATTACCATTGTTGCAGCCAGAAATGCTGCTAATAACTTTTTCTTCATAACCCCATACTCTCCTTTTCTTTTATAGGTTGACCGCACTCCCCGGACATTTGTCTACGTCCTGCGGTATAACAGTATTTTATTGGTATGATGCCTTAAATAATACTAAAATAATGAGCGATTTTTAAAAATATCACTGATTTTTTGCCATAAAACGAAAAACTGCACGAAAAAAATCTTGAGCGTCATTCATTCCGGTGTTATAATGCAACAAAAGCAGGATGTGGGGATGCTTTTTTTGTATAATTTTGCTCAAACTGTTATTATATATGGGAAAGGGAGATATTGGGGCGTGTACACTGAGGACAATAATCAGGGTATCTACATCGAAAAACAGGTGCGGGTACCTACCTTTACAATGACCTATGAACACTCTCACAATTTTTGTGAGATTTTTTATTTGAAAAGCGGTAGCTGTATATACTCGCTGAATAATTGCATCTATCATCTTTCTGCCGGGGACATATTTATCGTGACCCCCGGGGACAGCCATTGTACCAGATACGAGGGTCTGATTCCCTGTGAAAGAATGGTAGTGTATTTTGATATGCAGCAGATTCCTACAGATTACTGGCAAAAACATGGGGAAATTCTGAAAAATCTCTCCCGTTCCGGCAAAGTGGTGTTGGTAAAAAACGGTAAACACCAATTAGAGGCCCTGCTGGAACGGATGCTGGAGGAGAATAACCTTCCGGATGAATTTTCCTACGATTTTATGTCCCTGCAGGTAATGACATTATTGTTGACCATCCAAAGGGATGGTATCTTTGTGTACGAACAGATTAAGCACAAGGAAGGGATCAGTACCGATATTGAGGACGCTCTACGATACATTGCCCAGAATTTTGCCCAGCCTCTGTCGCTGGAGGAGGTAGCAGATAATGTGGGCTTAAGTCCCACCTATTTATCCAAAAAATTTAAGAAGATCACCGGCGTTACCTTTAAGGAATATATGAATTATATCCGCATTCACCAGGCTTGCCAGATGCTGATTACCACCGATGACACCATTACCACTATCGCTACCAACTGCGGCTTTAACAGTAGTAACTATTTCAAAGACTGCTTCCGACGTATCAACGGATTGTCCCCCAGAAGCTTCCGCCGCCAATCCAAAAATCACTCCTTCGAATACGAAACCAGCGTACCGGTGCATTTGTTGCCGGAATAATCCTGAATTGCCAATCTTGTGAATATTTGGTATACTTTACCGAGAGGCTGCCCGGAAAATATCCCAAAGGGATTTTGTGCATGCAGTCGTGAATAAAATTAATAAATCAGGTGAAAGGTTGGTATAATTATGAGATATCAGATAAAGGGCACCTGTTCCAGTGCCATTGATATTGAATTAAAAGATGGCCTCATTGACAGTGTCGCTTTTCAGGGCGG
>JAFUKK010000072.1 GCA_017473665.1 Lachnospiraceae bacterium | reverse complement strand
TTCAAACTATGGAACATTACATTAAGAAAAAAATCTCCTTATAACGACAAACATGAGCCGGTATATATACTGACTCATGTTACATAGCACTATTTTGATTCTGTTACAATTCCCTCATCAGATATCTCCACATTTATGGAAATTTCTTCTAACCGGTCATACAAAGCTCTCTGCGCAGATTCATCTGATACATAATGTGTTTCGTATCCTTCCTGCAATCCCGGAATGAGCTTTATTTCTAAATGTTCTTCCTCGGCATTCCCATAAAAACGTAGGTTCACCAGCATAGTATCCAGGGTCTTCTCATTGAACCAATAGTTACCCAAACTATAAAAAATAGGTTTCCCGTCATAGTATTCTATTCCCTGTAAACAATGTGAATGGGCACCAATGATTACATCTGCTCCTGCATTTAAATACTCCTTGCCTGTAGTTAATTGTACTTCCTCCAGCTTAGTGCTGTATTCCGTGCCCCAATGAATAAACAGAATACAATAATCCGCTTTTTCCTTGGCCTGTGCAATGGTTTGTTTCAAAAGCTCCGGGTCATAGCATCGTAGGATGCCCGGCTCTGTATCAGTAGCCTGTGGAGTTTTCTTATATTTCTCCGCCCGGGAACCGGCCACAATGGCCACAGTCTGACCCTCCAGTTCAAAAAAGATGGGCGACATCGCTTATTCCAGATTGGCACCGGCGCCTACATAAGCAATTCCTGCTTCCTTAAGGGTCTCCATTGTTTGCAACAAAGAAACACTTCCAAAATCGCAGGCATGATTATTTGCCAGGCTAACCGCGTCTACACCCAGAGTATGCAGTATATCAACCCTATCCGGATGGGCACGAAAAACATATAATTTCCCCGCCAAGGGTTCTCCCTCAGTGCTAAAAGTAAATTCATTATTCAAACACATCACATCTGCTTCCTGCATGGTCTGTACCAGTTCCGGCCCGATACAATCCAAAATGCCATTTTCCTGCTGATTCATGTGTATCACCGTACTCCAGTCATCATCCAGATTGATATCTCCTGCAAAGCATATGGTAAAATCATATTCTCCGGAAGGTGTAATTATCTCAGATGATTCCATGCTTTCAGTTGGATTTTCTGAAATATCCTGACTTTCAGTTACTACCACATCCATATGGTCTGGAATTTCAGAACCCCCATCCCTTATATTGCTTTCCGTGGACGCAGTTGTCCTCTCTGTGGCTGTACATCCACAGAGTGCCAACATCATATATATACTTGTCAAAAGCATACAGAAAATACGTTTCAAATGATCATCTTCTTTCGTTGAAATAAAAAATCAGGCTCCTACCTTCTACCCATAGGACTTCAATGCCCAAGGCGACGATAAAGCCTGATGCCAGCTGAAAATGGGACTTGAACCCACGACCCCTTCATTACGAGTGAAGTGCTCTACCGACTGAGCTATTTCAGCTTATGGCTGTGAATTTCACAGCCGTTGTATATTATATCGTTGTTTGGGTTATTTTTCAACCAGAAAATCATACTTTGGGTAAGATTTTTAATCAATCCGAATTATTTCATATGCACATCCAGCTGATTGAAAGGAATCTCGATACCGGCCTTATCCAAGGCTGATTTTGCATTTTCATTAATACTCCAAAGACAGGTCCAATAATCCTCTTTTTTACACCAGCAACGGACTCCCATATTTACACTGGAAGCGGCCAGTTCACTGACAAAAACATTCATTTCCATATCCTTTATTGCCAGAGTTTGTTCCTGTAGCATAGCACTTAAGGCTTCCTTGGCCTGCTGAATATTGCTGCTGTATGAAATCCCTACTACTACATCCACTCTTCTGTATTGGGCTGCAGTAACATTGGTAATGCTATTATTGGCTAATACTCCGTTGGGAATAATCACTACCTTATTATCTCCGGTGGTTAATTTGGTATAAAAAATTTGAATTTCTTTTACAGCACCTTCCTGTCCTGCTCCGTGGGAAATAATATAGTCACCAACCTTGAAGGGCTTTAACAACAAAATCAGTACGCCTCCTGCCAGATTGGATAAGCTTCCCTGTACCGCCAGACCAATAGCCACGCCGGCGGAACCCAGCAGTGCTACTACGCTGGCAGCATCCAAGCCGAAGGATGTGGCTAGCATAAATACCAACAGAATGTATAAAGCTGCCTTAATAAAGGAATCTACAAACTGGATGGCCCCTAAGTCGGCATTGGCTTTGGTCATACTCTTCTTTACAATTTTGCGCAGAATCTTAATCACCTGCACACCTATCAGAAAAACAATCACTGCCAATAATACTCTTACACCCAGATTTAAAATCTTTGTGGGTAGCGTTTCTAAAAAATCAGTTAAAAACTGAGGTTTATTAAAAAATGCCTGAATTGATGTTAACATATTTTTTACTTCCTTTTCTATTCTTTTGTAAGGTTATTCGATCTGCTTATCGCTCAATTTCATGAAGGAACAATCCGCTTCTCAGCTTTGGCTCAAACCAGGTAGACTTGGGGGGCATCAGACGCTCTGCATCCGCCACAGCCAACAGCTCTGCCATGGAGGTGGGATGCATGGAAAATGCAACCTGCATATCCGTATGCACCCGCTTTTCCAATTCCTGTAAGCCACGAATGCCACCTACGAAATCAATACGCTTATCTGTCTTGGGGTCCTGAATACCCAAAATGGGGCCCAATAAATAATCCTGTAAAATAGAGACATCCAGGCCTGCCACCGCATCCTTACTGCAAATCTCCGGCTTAGCCTGCAATTCAT
>JAFUKK010000071.1 GCA_017473665.1 Lachnospiraceae bacterium | reverse complement strand
GTGGTAGCATCCAAGTGGGCGAAAGTAGTCGCCGGAGCCGGGTCTGTCAAATCATCGGCGGGTACATATACCGCCTGAACGGAGGTAATGGAACCGTTTCTGGTGGATGTGATACGCTCCTGCAACGCACCCATTTCTGTCTGCAGAGTGGGCTGGTAACCTACTGCGGAGGGCATACGGCCCAGCAAAGCGGATACCTCACTACCTGCCTGTGTAAATCTGAAAATATTATCAATGAATAAAAGTACGTCCTTACCGCCCTTGTCACGGAAGTACTCTGCCATGGTCAGACCTGTCAGACCTACTCTCATACGTGCTCCGGGGGGCTCGTTCATCTGACCGAATACCATGGTGGTCTTGTCGATAACGCCGGACTCCTTCATTTCATGGTAAAGGTCATTACCCTCACGGGTACGTTCACCTACACCGGTAAATACGGAGTATCCACCGTGCTCGGTAGCAATATTACGAATCAACTCCTGAATGAGTACTGTCTTACCTACACCTGCACCACCGAACAGACCAATCTTACCACCCTTCTGATAGGGACAAAGTAAGTCTACGACCTTAATACCGGTTTCCAAAAGCTCAGTCTCGGTGGACTGCTCTTCAAACGCCGGAGCGGGTCTGTGGATAGGCTCATAATCCACACCTTCGGGAGCAGGCTGATTATCAATGGGCTGTCCCAATACATTAAAGATACGTCCCAAAGTATTCTCACCTACGGGAACGGAAATGGGAGCACCTGTTGCAATCGCTTCCATACCACGTACCAGTCCGTCTGTGGGCCCCATAGCGATACATCTGACAGTATCATCACCCAGATGCTGTGACACTTCTACGGTCAGCTCACCGCCACCATTGGTAGGAATACGGATTGCTTCGTTTATCTGAGGCAGATTACCTTCGTCGAAACGGATATCAAGTACCGCACCAACGACCTGGGTAATTTTTCCTCTATTTTCTCCTGCCATTTTTACCTTCTTTCCTGCCGGTCTAACCCAATGCCTCTGCACCGGCAATAATTTCTGTCAGCTCCTGGGTAATGGAGCCCTGTCTTGCTCGATTATATTTCAGCGACAAATCGCTAATCATTTCGTCCGCATTACTGGTTGCATTGTCCATAGCCTGCATACGGGCACCGTTTTCACTGGCCAAGGCTTCTTTCATAGCACCATAAATCAAACTGGTGATGTATTTGGGTACAATCATCTCCAAGGCCTCTGCTTCACCGGGCTCAAAATTCATAATCGCCTGGTTGCCGCCCTCTGCTTCCTCTTCCACTCCCTCGGGGGGAGTCACCGGAAGCAGCTGTAACAAGGTGGGAATGTGACTGACCGTATTTTTAAATGCGGTATATGCCAAATAAATCTCACCGATTTCACCCTGGTCAAAGCTATCCAGCAGGTGTTTGGTCAATACCATGGCGTCCTCATAGGTAGGCTCCTCAATGACTTCCGTATTGTATTCACGGATGTAATAGCCTTCTTTCGCCAGGGAATCCCGTCCCTTGCTACCGATGGCATAAATCTCCAGGTCCTCCTTTTTCCACTCAGGATGCCTGGTTACCAGCTTTACCACATTGGAATTGTAACCACCGGCAAGACCTCTGTTGGAAGTAATCACAACCACCACTTTATTCCCAGACTCACCGGGCACCAGATACTTGTGTTCTATATGGCCCACTTTGGACAAAATGCTGTTCACCGTCGTATACATGCTGTTAAAGTATCCCTTGGAACGTTCCGCACCTGCCCGGGCTCTCTGCAACTTTACCGTAGAAACCAATTTCATGGCTTTGGTAATCTGCTGGGTACCCTGGATACTACTGCGACGACGTTTAATATCACGCATTGATGCCATATCTTACCCTCATTTCTATCAAAATACAGCTTAGCTTTCTGTACCTAAAAATGCTTTCTTGAACTCCTCAATTGCCTTCACCAAAGTGCCTTCGGTCTCATCGGAGATGACCTTCTCAGTGGCAATGCTGTTAGGCACTTCGGGGTACTTGGTATCCAGGAATTCAAAGAATTTCTTTTCAAATTCAGTGATTCTGTCCACCGGTACGTCCAAGAGATATTTACGGGTTACGGCAAATATAATAATAACCTGATACTGTACAGGCATGGGGCTGTACTGAGGCTGCTTCAACACTTCCTTAATACGCTCACCCTGTGCCAGCTTTTCCTTGGTATCCGCATCCAGCTCGGAACCAAACTGGGAGAAAGCTGCCAGCTCACGATACTGTGCCAGCTCTGTACGGATAGGAGCCGCAATCTTCTTCATCGCCTTAATCTGTGCCGCACCACCTACTCGGGATACGGAAAGACCTGCATTTACTGCGGGTCTGAAACCGGCATTAAACATTTCGGTCTCCAGATAAATCTGGCCGTCGGTAATGGAGATGACGTTGGTAGGAATGTAAGCTGATACGTCTCCTGCCTGGGTCTCAATAATAGGTAACGCAGTCAGGGAACCTCCGCCGTATTCCTCGCTCATTCTGGCTGCACGCTCCAGCAATCTGGAATGCAGATAGAATACATCTCCGGGATATGCCTCACGCCCGGGGGGACGACGAAGCAGCAGGGAGAGGGTACGGTAAGCGGTTGCATGCTTACTTAAGTCATCATAGATAACAAGTACCTCCTCACCATTCTCCATCCACTCCTCACCGATTGCACAGCCGGAGTAGGGAGCAATATACTGAAGAGGTGCCAGGTCACTTGCAGTAGCTACTACCACTGTGGTATAGCTGAACGCCCCTGCCTCCTCTAAGGTCTTTACAATATTTGCAACGGTAGAAGCCTTCTGACCGATTGCTACATAAATACATTTTACGTTTTGACCCTTCTGGTTAATAATGGTATCAATGGCAATAGCCGTCTTACCTGTCTGACGGTCACCGATAATCAGCTCACGCTGTCCTCTTCCGATGGGCACCATGGAGTCGATTGCTTTGATAACGGTCTGCAAAGGTGTATCCACGCTCTTAAGGGTAATTAAACCACTTGCCACTCTTTCAATCTGACGATATTTATCTGTCTGAATAGGACCTTTGCCATCCACCGGCTGTCCCAACGCATTTACGACACGTCCCAGCATTGCATCGCCTACGGGTACCTCAACCACACGCCCGGTAGTCTTTACGATGTCACCCTCGTTGATATTCTTTTGGCTACCCAGCAGAACTACACCTACGTTGTCCTCTTCCAGGTTTAATACCATGCCGTATACGTCACCGGGGAACTGTAACAGCTCACCCTGCATTGCTTTTTCCAGACCATGCACACGAGCAATACCATCAGCCACCTGGATAACCGTACCTACATTAGATACATCCAGGTCTGTTGCATATTTTTTAATCTGCTCTTTAATCACAGAACTTATTTCTTCCGGTCTTAAATTCATGTTCTGCAGCACCTTTCTTCCGCAAGGCTATATGTGTCTCGCACCAATCTAGCCTAACTGGATTTGTAATAATTGTTTGGTTAATTCATCTAATTTGGAGCGGATACTGCTGTCCACTACACGGTCGCCGATACGAATCACCATACCGCCGATCAGGGACGTATCCACACTATAATGCATTTCCATGGTTTTATAGCCGCTGGTCTCCAGAAGTCTTTGCTGTACCTTCTCCTTCTGGGAATCACCCAGCTCCATGGGCGTCGTCACATACGCGACACCTATCTTTTCTACTTCCTTTACTCTATCGATAAAGTACTGAAAAATAGCTCTGATATCACCATAACGTTCCTTGGAAACCACAATCTCCAGGAAATTGGAAAGCTCCTGGCTGGTCTTGCCGCGGAATACCTCACTGACAACCTGCAGTTTCTCCTGTTTGGAAATACCCGGATGTTTCATCAGACCATCAAATTCAGGATTGGCATCCAGAATATCCAAAATACCCTGGACCTCCTGCATCAGTTCCCTTGCCTTCTGCTCCTCCACAGCTATTTCAAACAGTGCCTCACCATAGGTCTTGGACACTAACTTAGCCATGTTTGATCACCCATTTCCTTCAGAGTCTCATCTACCAGCTGCTCCTGCACAGTGGTATCAATAGAAGCTGCCACTACTTTAGACGCCAGCAGGGATGCGATGGATACCATCTCATTCTTTACCTCATCAGCCATCTTCTGCTTCTCCAACTGTGCCTCTACACGTGCTCTGTCCAGAATACGTGCCGCTTCTTCCTTGGCCTGTGCAATAATCTGGTTCTCATTTGCCAAAGCTTTCTTTCTGGCCTCGCCGAGAATGATTTCTGCTTCCTTGTCGATATCCTTCAGCTTTTCCTCGTACTCCGCTTTTAAGCTCCGGGCCTGCTCCATATTCTGTTTTGCATCTTCCAGTTCTCCGCGAATCTTTTCCTGACGGCTGCTCAGCATCTTTCTGGCAGGATTGAACAGGAAATAACTCATAATCAGAAACAGGAAGAAAATAGCGATAATCATCAGCACTGCATCTGCCACCAGCTGCATGTCCAAGTCAAATAAACGCTCCATGGTCTGGCCCTCTGCTGCTAAAAGTATCATTCTTTGCCTCCTTTCTACCAGAATTCATCTTTCGATTCATTAAGGTACTAAAGGTTTTACGAATAATAAGAGGAACGCAATGAGCAAACCATACAAACCGGTAGTCTCTGCTACTGCCTGACCAAGTAACATGGTGGAAGTAATTGCAGACTTTGCACCGGGGTTACGACCTACTGCTGCTGCCGCATGACCTGCAGCAATACCCTGACCAACACCGGGTCCGATACCGGCGATAACAGCCAGACCTGCACCGATTGCAGAACATCCTAAGATAAAATATTCATTAAATTCCATAGTTTCATCCTCCTATAATTTAGATTGTTTTCCAATCTTGATTTACATTATTGATTGTCACCTCTTGCATTAGAGATGTAGGTCATGGTCAGCATACAGAATACATAGGTCTGAATCGCTCCTGAGAACAAATCAAAGTACACATGCAATGCTGCCGGCCAGATACTGGCAATCCACCCTAACAAACCATATACCAGTGCCATCATAACCGTACCGGACAAAACATTTGCGAACAAACGCAAAGATAAAGATATCGGTACCGCAATTTCACTGATTAAGTTAATGGGAAACCAAATGGGTAACCAGGGTGGTAGCGGTGAACACATATCTACCCAGATATCCTTGGGTTTCTGGAACCGGAACTGATTTACATGAATCAATGTAAAGGTAATCAGGCCCAGTGCCAGCGTGGTACCGTAATCCGCTGTAGGCGGTCTCAGTCCCAACAAACCGGAAATATTACTGAATAGTATGAAAATAAAAATTGTTCCAATGTAGTTGCGAAAGCCAGGTGCTCCTTTGCCCATTGTGCCGCCGACCATACCGTCCAGCTTCTCTACAATCAGCTCCACAACGTTCTGAAAGCCCCCCGGAACCAATGTAGCTCTGCTCATGACTCCACCGGCCACAATAGAAAAACCAATCAAAATCAGCATTACTATCAGGACACACACGTGAGTGGTTGTAATCCACACCTCATGACCGAAAAAGGAATATTTAAAGATACCCTTAATCATGAAATCAATATTGGATTCCTGGGATAACAAAATGCTATACCCCATAATTTCACCTCCCTTTTATTCATTTTCGTGGAACAACTTATTACATAATCTATGAGTAACGGGCTGAATCAGCGCCGATACTTTCATGCTCATATACCCCAGAAATACCACCAGGGGATTCATAATACCGGTGATACTCACCAACAGCAAAATAACAATCACCATCGCGTAACGGACAAAATAGGAACGGGTCATCATCCCCGCCGCCCGGTCCTCATAATCCAATGCCCGGTCCAGGGAACGATACAAGTGAATGGTGCTAATGGTGGCAAACAAAATACCAAACCACAGACTACGGGCATACATGCCCTGGTCCTCCACAAAGAAGGCTCCCACCATCTGGCATACCAGCCCGTAAAATACGGACCCTATATGCATTTCCAAAAGTGTTCTGTTATACTCTTTAATCCTACTCCACAAATCCATCCGGATGCTTTGCTCCTTCTACTGCCTGGGGGTCCGATTGCACCCAACCGGATGTTTTCTTGGGCTTACACGCCGGTCGCTTATCCTGTTCGGAACCATCTGTGCTACCATCCACCGTTTCTTCGTCCTTCAGGCTCTGCATAATGAGCTTATATGCATTCTGCCCTCCGGCCACAGCTCCGATAAGGAATAATATCACGGTAATAAAAACTGTCCCCAGTTTCTCGTCCAGAAAACAACCAAGAAGTGTCATCAGACAAATGGGAACCAATAAATTGATACTAACCTGTGTCACAAGCACCCATGCCCGATATACAGATTTATCGTAAGGTTTATCATGTTTCAAAAGCATTTCCTCCCGGGCATTCGGCTCCAGCAAAAAACTCTCGCCCATGTTAAACATCTCCTAAATTATACTCCCCAAATCGTGTTTTGTCTAGCAAATCCGCCAATTGCCGGCACAAATTTTACATAAATTTTAGGCAATCTGTCCTCTTCTTATATTTCCCAAAATCACTGAAGTATTTTCATGAAAATCGCCGAAAAATTATTCTTTTTTCTGCTACTAATTGACCGACAATTTGTTTCGTATTAAAATTATATTCATACAATTCCATCATCTGTGTTTCTTCCGAAAGGAGGGTTTCTTATGAATACCTTAAAGCTTTACCGCAAACGCATTATCCCCAATGAAATCTTACTGTTAAAGGACGATGAAATCATAAAAAATGACGATGATGTCATAATCACAAAATGGACCACCATCAATCCCAAGTCCACCTTTGACCACGGCTCTTCCTGCTACTTCCTGAAGGAAGGCATCAAAGTCAGCAAATTTTATCGTCCCGACAACTCCCTGCTTTTCTGGTACTGCGATATCTGCCAATATGAATTCCTTCCGGAAGATAACGCAATGATTTGCACCGACCTGCTGGCCGATGTCATCGTATATCCGGACGGCCGCTACAAAGTCATGGATCTGGACGAACTAGCTGAGGCAGCCCGCAAGGAGCTCATTACCACTCAGCAGCTGACCACCTCCCTGGAAAACCTGCACTACCTGCTGACCCTCATCTACCGGGACAAATTTGACCATGTGCAGGCACCCTTAAATGAGTTGGGCCTGTAAGCGTATTAAGAAAAAGACCTGTGCAGATTAGCACAGGTCTTTCATTATGTTCTTAGTAGAATATGTGACCGCCTATGACATATTTAGGCGTGATATGAGGAACCGGCGTACGGAAATACAGGCAGGTGCCTACATTGGTCATACCACTCATAGCCTCATCCGCCGCACGGTAACACTTGGTGGTAGCTTTGTTTACGGATAAAGCATAGGCCAAACGTCCGCTACCTGCAGGCGAAAACTGACTTTTCTGATAGATAACTCCCACCACCGTATCGGGATAACGGGAACTGAGCACTCGGTTCATTACCACTGCGCCCACTGCCAGCTGACCCTCGTAAGGTTCACCACCGGCCTCGCAATAAATCAAATTGGCGAGCAAATAGCGGTCTCCCTCTGCAAACTGAACCTGGGAAATATCACGCCAGGCAGCATTCTGGGCCGCCTGGGACAGTGCAAGCTCCTCCGCTAATTTCTTTTTCAAAGCCTTCAGGTCTTTCTCCTGCTCCTTCAGCTTTGCTTCATAAGCCTCAATCTCTTTCTCCACCTCGTCCAATTGCCCCTTATACTTGGCAATGGAATTGGAGGTCTGGCTGATTAATCCGTTAACCCTGGCTTTCTGGGTCTCTGCCTCCAACTGCAAAGCTTCCAATTCCAGCTTTTCCTGCTGCAACTGTGCCTCCTGTTCCTCCACTTGCCGGCGTGTCTCCTTATATTGAGCCAGCATCTGCTGGTCATAAGCCGCTACCCGTTCAAAATAGTCAGCCACATTCAACAAGTCCGCAAACTTACCTACAGACAGCAACGCATTTAGATAGCTTTGGTCATTGCGTTCATACATATCCCGCACGCGAATTACCATGCAATCATACTGCCACTGTTCCTTTTCTTTGGCAGCTGCCAGTGATGCCTGCGCATCCGCAATCTCCTGCTCCTTGGCGGCAATCTGCTCCTCCAAATCTGCCAGCTGGTCCACTACCTCCTGGAGTTTTTCATTCAGTTCTTTCAGTTCCTTTTTCAGTGCTTTCTGTTGACTCTTTATCTCATCCGCCTGGTCGTTCTTTTCGTCCAACTGACCTTCCAGCTTATCCTTATTTTTTTCAGCTTCATCAATTTTCTGCTGGGTAGTCTTGGCCGCATGTACTACAGCGCTCCCCTGGCCGGAAGCAGGAAACAGACCTATAAGCAACGCCAACGCTAACGCAATGGAAACTTTTCTAAAAAACTTCAAAACCGATTCCTTTCTACTTACACTTCCAGCTCAATCTTTTGGCCGGTTCTTTCGTAAGGTACATATGTAACTCCTGCCGCATCAAACATCTTCTTTGCTGCAATGTTCATGGGAGTGCCATTATATTTATCACTATCGTATACTACCACGCGAATACCTGCCTGAATAATAGCCTTGGCACATTCATTGCAGGGAAAAAGGGATACATACAGGGTGGTCCCTTCCAGAGAACCTCCTCTGAAATTCAAAATCGCATTTAACTCGCTATGAGTCACAAAAGGATATTTTGTCTCCAGGGCCTCTCCCTCTCTGTCCCAGGGAAAATCATCGTCATTACAGCCTCTGGGAAAACCATTATAGCCCATGGATAAAATCTTATGGTCATCGCTGACAATACAGGCTCCCACTTGAGTATTGGGATCCTTGGAACGCATACCTGCCAAATGAGCTACTCCCATAAAGTACTGGTCCCAGCTGATATAGTCTTTTCTCTTAGAATTCATCTTTTACTATTCCTCAATCAAATCCACACGTCTCTGATGTCTTTCTTCACCCGAAAACTCAGTATTCAAGAAAGTATCCACGATTTCCATTGCCAGATTTTCACCTACAATACCAGCCCCCATGGCCAACACATTCGCATCATTGTGTAATCTGGTAAGCTTGGCAGAGATGCTGTCACTGCACAATGCACAACGAATGCCCTTTACCTTATTTGCTGTGATGCTGATACCGATACCGGTGGTACAAATCAAAATACCCTTCTCACATTCACCGGATGCCACAGCCTTAGCTACTGCCCGCCCATATACAGGATAATCACAGCTGGCTTTGCTGTCACACCCCATATCCTTGCAGGGAATCTGCAATGCTTCCAGATGTGCTATCACCTTTTGTTTCAATTCATAACCGCCATGGTCACTTCCAATTGCTATCATAACTAATATACCTCCCAATACTTACTGATAATTGTATTTATTCTCTCTACGGCACCTCGCACAATGCCGTTAAAGCTCAATCCTTCTGTGTCCTGCCGCTTTCAGCAGTCGGTTCATTATGGCCTGTCCCAAACCATCCGGTGCAAAATCCTCGGAATATATCCGGGTCACCTGTTCATCATCAAATTCTCTTAGAATACTATATAAATGACGGGCAATACTCTCTTCATCCCCACGGGAGCCCGCTGTCTTCACCACTGCCCCCTCATAGGCTTGCGCCGTCTCATCGGTACATATGACTCCTACCCGTTCTCCTCCGGACACATCCTGTACTATCTGCTCATTAATATAGGAAATCACCTGCTCCTGTCTGCCTGCCACAATACACATCTCTCCCCGGGGGGCATAATGCCGATACTTCATCCCCGGTGCTCTGGGAGCTTGTCCACTGTTATCACTTAAGATAGTAGCATCTATATCCACTTGTCCCAGCACCTGCTCCAGCATCTGTCTGGTCACATATCCCGGTCTGAGAATCTGCGGCGGCTGTTGGGTCATATC
>JAFUKK010000070.1 GCA_017473665.1 Lachnospiraceae bacterium | reverse complement strand
ACCGAAGGACTGGCAGCCTTTGACAAGGCCTATGAGCAGGGTGATTTTGATAAGGTCATCACCACTAATCTAACCTACCTACCTCCCGAACTGGCTTCCAAGCCCTACTTTATCGAAGCCGATATGAGTAAATTCATCGCTTCTGTGGTTGATTTTGTAAATCACGATGCCTCCCTTGCCAATGTAATGGCTACCACAGACAAGATTCATTCCATTCTGGATGCTTACAATTCCAGAAGTTCCAAATTTTTTGACTACGATATATAAATATTGCACACTTTACATAATACAAGAGCAGGTACCTTTGAAAGGCACCTGCTCTTTTCTTACCCTTTTCTTCTTATTCAATATACTCCAACTCATCCGTTACTACCGGTTCCTCATCCTTTTGCTCCCGGTACTCATCAAAGCTTATGGTGACCTTGAACAAATCTCCGTCAACATATATATCAAAGCTACCGCCCTGCACCTGCGTCAGACTCTTAGCAATGGATAATCCCAACCCACTTCCTTCTGTACTACGGGCAGAATCCCCACGGATAAATCGTTCCGTCAATTCCTCCGGTTTGATATTCATCTGACAAGCAGAAATATTCTTTACAGATAGGGATATCTTCCCATCCTCTGCCAAAAGGTCAATATAGACTCTGGTATTCTCCAAAGCATATTTGCACAGATTATTAAACAGATTCTCTATTACACGCCACATCCGTCTACTATCCGCACAAATACAAGCCGTCAAACCGGAATTGGGAAATATTACGGTCAATTGCTTGTCTGCCAGTTTCTCATCGAATTCGCCCAAGGCTTGATTGACCAATTCGGTCAGATTTAATCTTTCCATCTGAAGCGTAATGTTTCCGGAGGATATCTTGGATGCCTCCACCAAGTCATCCGTCAGTTGCTTCAAGCGCTGGGACTTTGCATCCAACACTTCAATATAGCTCTTAATGGGCTCCTCCTTAATCCTCAGCCGTTTCAACAAATCCACATAGCTTACAATAGATGTCAAAGGGGTCTTGATGTCATGGGATACATTGGTAATCAGGTCCGTCTTCATCTGTTCGTCCTTCATACTGGTCTTTACCGCAATACGGATACCTTCACCAATATTATTAACCGCATCTGCCAATTGCAGATTTTCGCCTTTCAGATTCTCTACATCCAGCTGATAATCTACCTCACCGGAACGGATACGCTTAATACCTTCTACAATTTCATTTCGTTCTGCATTTTGCTTAAACAGATAACTCCCTACCGCTCCATCAAAAAGCACAATACAAATAATTAGCAGAATTACCCACAAAACCTGAGACAAATGCCGATAAATCATAAATCCGGCTGCCAAATTAACCAGCAGGAAAAAATTGTAGGGTATCAAAATCCGTGTAGCCACATTCCCATGATATAAAATAAAGCCCACAGCTTTTTTCAGCAGTTTTACCACATAATATAAAATACTGTCACGCCACAAATTATGCGAACGCATGCGGCGCACCAAACTATACCAGATGATACAGAATCCCAAACTAATCAAAAAACCAAATATTCCATAAGCACCATACTCATACATTTTCGTAGTACTGATTCCGAAAAACTTACTTTCACTCATATGCAGAATATGTGCTACTTCTGCGATATTCATAATCCATTGGAATCCCCGGTAAAATCCGTATAGCAGAAAAAGTAATACTGCAAGCACCAGTTCCGTCCATACATGGTCTAATCTGAACAGGAAATAACTAATATTGCCCTCTTCATCCTGTCGGATACCGGTGGTCATGGACAGGTAAACCAAAATCACCACCCACAGAATCATTAAAACTGTAGCAACCAGCATAATCCTGGGCATATTAGGCACCACCCGATCGTACACTACATCTCCGTTATGGAAGGCATCCCCCACTACTGCATAGTCCGTATCAATACCCATCCAGATATGTGTGGTATCCGGGAATGCATAGGCATGGAGATTCAAATTGTCGTAAATATCCTCTTCCGTCAATATGGTATTACCCGAAAACTCCAAATCATCCGGGTAATATATAAAGTAACGCTTATATTCGGAGAAAAACTCTGTCAGCGCATCTTCCTTTACATCCGCCATATCCGGTACATTGGAATAGGTAGTCTCTCCATCCTCATCACTGAGCCTGATACAGTATTTCAGATTTGTATTATGGCCTGCATACAGAGTATTGCTGATTTTATACTGCTCATACTCCTCATATACACTGTTAATGCATTCCTCCATATGGGTCTGGAGCACCGCAAAATCCATCCAATTATCTACTTGGGAAATCAAATCCATATCCCCGTTTACATTCCCGTAAAGACATTTCAACATAGGGAATCGAATAATGGTCAGACCATCCTCCGCCTTGCTGATGGTAAAAATATTCGGACTCTGGGCCATAATATAGGCATACACCATATCCTCCATTTCTCCCTGCTCCAGCTCATTATACAATATCTCAAGCAGTTGATATTCTGCGTTTGGCACTATATTGCCCGCTTCATCCACATAGTCATAATAAACAATCTCTTCCGGGTGAAATCCACGAAAATACAACTGTCCAAACTCATCCACACCAAAATGTTCAATCCCGAAATTCATATCAAAAAAATTAATAAATTCCTTCTTGGACATAATGCGGTCCGTATAATTCAGGCCGGCTCTGCCCCACTTAATCAAATCCTCCAACCGGTAATGTGCTGTTACATGATAAGTTGGAATCTCCTCCTGCTTACGCAAAGCATAGGCAGATATATCAATTTTCTTTTCCGGATCAAAATAACCCTCTGTCTCTAATTCTTCCTTTAATACTACCAGGTTGATAATTTCGCCAATGGCAGAACTGAATAAGGAATGATATAATTCTGTCTCCTCAAAACTGTTACTGGTATCCATCAAATCAACGGAATATATCTTAGTTCCCTGACCGGTTTCCACTGTAAAATAGGAATTAAATAGAACACCTGCAATCATCAGCATGATACACATAATGACCGCATGCTGGGAAAATCCCAGCCCCAAACGTTTCCAATCCCATTTTTTCATATCCACACCTCCTTGCGGGTGTTACTGTTTATCTATTTTATAGCCCACTCCCCATACTACCTTTAAGTATCTGGGTTCCTTAGGATTTATTTCAATTTTTT
>JAFUKK010000007.1 GCA_017473665.1 Lachnospiraceae bacterium | reverse complement strand
TGCATCCCCGCTGGTGCTACAAGCGGAAGCAATCACAGTACCACCGTTGATTACCAACCAGCCATTGGAGTCAATACCGTCACCTTCACCGGTAGAGCCGGTTACCTGGATATTCACAGTGCCGCCGTTGACGGTGGTGACGGAGATGCCATCCTCATTGGTATTGATGCCGTCATTGCCGGATAGGATGTTAATTGTACCTCCATTAACTGTCAGATGCAGTTCGCTGTCCAGACCTTCATTTTCTGCTACAATATTTAGGATACCGCTACTACCGGTAATATTCATACTTCTCTTGGAATAAAAAGCCCCATCGTATTTATGCAGTTTTTTATTGTCTATTACTTCCGTACCGTCCTCGCTTAAGGTGTAGGATTTGTAAATCCGTGCCACATAGGAACCGGTCACATGATTGGTGGTGTCGTCCACTAGAATCACATTAGCTCCTGCCGCTGTAGTATCCACGGTGGCGGAAGCATTTTCCTCGTCAGAGGAGCCGCACTCATAGACATTGTAGAAAATAATACCGGGGGCTACGCTACAGGTAATGTCCACGCCGTTCAGATATAGGGTTACCACTGCTTCCGGGTCTTCTTCTGCATCCTCGCCCAAATCGATGGCAATCTGTCCTGCAGAAAGGCTGCCACTTAAGGCATAGCTGCCGGGCTGGGTAATATGTATTACCGTATGTGCATCGGCTTCTGCCTGGGAGTGTTCGTCCTCCGCAGTACCTTCACCATAGGTAAAGTCCTGACCTTCCGGATAAAATACAATGTCATTGGCTGCATAAACAGCAGCTTCCCTATCTGTGGAGATGGCAGTGCCATCTACGGTGGTACCCTCATCAGATAATACGATATGTTTTACTCCGGTTTTGGGAATGGTATAGGTCTTTACTTCCTCTATGGGTTTTTCCTGTTTTACTTCCGTGCTTTCGGAAACAGCGGTATCAGTGATGCTGTCCATGCTGTCATTTACAGGTGTCTGTCCGCATCCTGCGAGTAATCCGGTAATCAAAGCACCGGTTAATAAATAAACTGCAAATCTCTTCATAAGCTCTCCTATCTGTCGCCCGGGGGCTGCTTTGTGTTTGGGGAAACTACCCGTCGCCTTCTGTCACTGTGTGACAATGGAATTATTCCCGGGTATACGCTCCACATTTGGTATAGTACCACCTATGGATTCTGTGCCTATCATATTATAAATCTGTGAAATAAATGTGATAGAAAAAAGAAGAATTTGTGTAGTTGTTGATGGAGTAAGGCAAATAAGTATTTGGAATTATTGAACTTGCTGCCATTCGTCTTGGTAGAAAGCAGTCTTGTGTGAGTATCTCGATAAGCAATACCTCATTAAGTGACGACGTTTTTCAAGTACCCCTTTAGCAAAGTATGTCTCCAGAGGAACTAGCAACCTAATAAAATACCAATGTAGGTCCTCATGTATCTAAGATACGCACGAATTTAGTGACGTGACGATTTTTCACCGTAGCAGGCGTTACGTAAACGTACCGCCATAGCGTGCCCAAAAGGAGTATTATTCTTTCTTACAAGACGGAAAAAGCCCCGGGCCGAAGGGCCCGGGGCATACATTACATATTTATTTACCGTAGAAAATCTGGGCAATGGGGGAATCGGGAGACAGGAACACGGTCTTGTTCTCGCCCTTCATGGAGATTTTTAATGCATCCAAACTTCTTACAAAGGAGTAGAAATCCTGCTTGGATTCATCTGCGTAAGCCTCGGACAGAATCTTCATGTATTCAGCTTCGCCCTCTGCAATAAGGATGGCGGCATCCTTCTCAGCTTCGGAAAGCATTACGGTCACTTCCATGTCTGTGGTATTCTTAATCTTCTGAGCCTCGGAGCTACCCTCTGCAGTAAAGGTGGCAGCGATATTGTCACGTTCGGAAATCATACGCTCATATACAGCAGCCTTGTTGTCGCTGGGCAGGTCTAACTGCTTGGTCTCAAAGGCCAGTAGTTCAATCCCGTACTGGTCCAGAGTATCGCCGATATTGTTGATGATGGCAGCGGATAACTCACCGTCACGGCCGGAGATAACCTCCTCCTGGGTAATACTACTGATAATGTTTTTGGTAGAGTTGTACACGATGGTGTCCAGACGGGTCTCCGCATTGGTGATGGAGCAGTTCAGGGTCTGGGCAAATTTCAGCGGGTCTGTAATATGCCACAGCACGTAGCTGTCACAAATCATGGTCTTTTTATCGCTGGTAATAACATCGGATGCGGACAGGTCATACAACAGGGTCATATTGGGCAGAGTATCCACACTCTGGATAAAGGGAACCTTGAAGCTGACACCCGCTTCGGATACCACATGGTCGATTCTACCGAACTGGCGAACCAGACTGTATTCATTTTCGTTGGTAATTACGATACTGGAGGAGCCTACGATTACGGCTACAAGCAGTACCACGATCAATACGACGTTTCTAATTGTTTTTTTCATATCAAATGCTCCAATCTGCAGCATAGGCTGCAAAGTACAAATCAGGTTAGTTGTTAGAATCCGCACCATCCATGGTCACAAAGGATTCTACGGGATAAAAGGTCTGTACGTCGCCGTTTGGACTTTCGATGATGACCTTTAAGTCGGGCATAATCTCTTCCATGGTCTCGTAGAACATACGCTCCTTGGTAATGGTAGGATTCTTGATATATTCCTCATACATGGCATTGAAACGAGCCACCTGAGCAGTTGCTTCATTGATACGCTCGGTTTTACGAGCCTCTGCATCCTTTACGATACCATCGGCCTTTGCCTGAGCGGAAGGAATCTGCTCATTTCTGTACTTATTTGCATTGTTGATAGCGGTTTCCTTACCCTGCTTTGCAGTTTCTACTGCCTTGAAGGCTTCCATTACCTCAGTGGTAGGAGGCTCGGAATCCTGAATGGTGATGTTCACCAACTGTACACCGATGTCCTGCAGCTCCAGCTCAGCCATAATCATTTCCTTGATGGCTGCCTGAATCTCATTTTTGCCGGTGGTCAATACACTGTCCACATCATAGCTGCCAATGACTGCACGGATGCAGCTCTGGCTGATATTTTTCAGAATATCCACAGGCTGCTTGGAAGCATATACTGCCTTAACAGGGTCGCTGTAACGGTACTCCACAAAGAAGTCCACATTTACAAAATTGTAATCGGAAGTAATCATCATAGATTCATCGGTGCTCATGTCGGATTCTATATCATATCCAATAGAAAATCCCTGAATGGTGGTGTTGACCTTCTTTACACTCTGGATATAAGGAATCTTGAAATGCAGACCGGGCTCGGTCACTGCCTGTGCCTTACCAAAGGTCACCAGAACTGCCTGTTCCTGCTCTCTAATCTGATAGGTGGCTCCGAATACCAGTGATAATACGATAATCACACCTACTATGATGGCAGCAATCTTGCCGCCGGAAAAATTGTTCATGGATTTGCCGGTCATGGTTTCAAATCCGTTTTGTCTGTTACGAAAGGAATCATTACTCATAAATATTTCGCTCCCTTCTGCTCTTTGAGTATAAAATGTTCTTTCGTTGTACCTACTATACTAAAATTTATATTTTTGTTCAATGGGAATATATGCACGTTATGAGGTTTTATTGTGCAATAGACTGGAATTCTTTTGTGTAACATTTTTGTAATCTGTTGTATAGAAAGTATTGGTTTTTAGTGGAAAAAGTGGTAAAATAGTACCACTACTAGAAGTATTTTACGACAACGGAGAAAGGATGGCGAGAATTATGAATAAGTACATCATGGCATTGGATCAGGGAACCACCAGTTCCCGGTGTGTGATTTTCGATAAGGAGGGCAATATTGTTTCTTCTGCACAGAAGGAGTTCACCCAGATTTATCCCCAGCCCGGATGGGTAGAGCACAATCCCATGGAGATTTGGTCCTCTCAGCTGGCAGTGATTATGGAAGCTATGGCTGTGGGCGGTATTTCTGCACAGCAGATTGCTGCGCTGGGTATTTCTAATCAGAGAGAGACTACCATCATGTGGGACAAGAATACAGGAGAACCCGTATATAATGCCATTGTATGGCAGTGTAAACGTACTGCTAAGAGAATGGATGAGCTGAAAGAGGACGAATTTGCAGAGGTGATTCGTCAGAAGACCGGTCTGGTACCGGATGCTTATTTTAGTGCATCCAAGATTGTATGGATTTTGGAAAATATTCCCGATGTACGTATACGTGCGCAGAAGGGTGAGATACTGTTTGGTACAGTGGATACCTGGCTCATGTGGAAGCTGTCCGGTGGAAAGATACATGCAACGGATTATACCAACGCTTCCCGTACCATGTTATTTGATATTCATGATTTGCGTTGGGATCCCGAATTACTAGAAAAGTTCCGTATTCCTGAGAAGATTTTGCCTGAGGTAAAGGCTTCCAGATGTGTATTTGGTTATACGGACCCTGCTATTCTGGGAGCAGAGATTCCTATCGCTTCTGCTGCAGGCGATCAGCAGGCGGCTTTGTTTGGACATTGTTGTTTTGAAGAGGGTGAAGTAAAGAATACTTATGGTACCGGTTGTTTCATGCTGATGAATACCGGACGTAAGGCAAAGACCTCCAAGTCCGGTTTGATTACTACCATTGCAGCCAGCTGCCCCAATGAAGTGGAGTACGCCCTGGAGGGTAGTGTGTTTGCGGGTGGTGCAGCTATTCAGTGGCTTCGAGACAGTATGCGTATGATTCGTACCGCAGGCCAGTCGGAGGAATATGCTACCAGAGTAAATGATACCACAGGTGTATATTTTGTACCTGCATTTAATGGTTTGGGTGCACCCCATTGGGACCAGGATGCCAGAGGTATGGTAGTGGGTATTACCAGAGGATGTACCAAGGAGCATTTCATCAGAGCATCCGTAGAAGCCATTGCATATCAGACTGTAGATATCCTGCGTGCTATGGAGGCAGACAGTGGTGTGAAATTGAAGAGTCTGAAGGTAGATGGTGGTGCCAGCGTCAGTGACTTTTTGATGCAGTTCCAGGCAGACATTCTGGGTGTGGATTTGGAACGTCCTAAGTGTGTGGAGATTTCTGCACTGGGTGCTGCTTATCTGGCAGGTTTGGCAGTGGGCTACTGGAAAAATAAGGATGAGATTCGCGAGCATTGGCAGTGTGGACAGAAGTTTGAGCCTTTGATGGATGAGGAACAAAGAAATAAGCGTGTGTCCGGATGGAACCGTGCGGTTACCTGCGCAAAAATGT
>JAFUKK010000069.1 GCA_017473665.1 Lachnospiraceae bacterium | reverse complement strand
GTGCAGTTGTTACAATGTACCATGGCCACGGGCATACCATCGGGGGTAGTCACCATGTCGATTTCCTCATATACACCCTTCAAAGCCTTATCCAATACTACCATGGAGAATACGGAAGTACCTGCAGATACATTACCGGTCTTTACAGCCACGCTGTTGGTAGCTACCATACCGGTACCCGCATCACCCTCGGGAGGACACATGGGAATACCCGCCTTTAAGCGACCGGTAGGATCCAATATCTTAGCACCGGCCTCAGTCAGACAACCGGCCTTCTCGCCTGCCAGCAGTTCCTTGGGCAGAATATCTCCCAGCTTCCACTGAAAGCCTTCTCCGGCTATGAGCTTATCAAATTTGGCCATCATCTGGGCGTCATAATCCATAATAGTGGAATCAATGGGAAATACACCGGATGCCTCACCGATACCCAACACCTTCTCGCCGGACAAAATGTAATGAATATAGCCTGCCAGAGTGGTCAAAAAACGAATATCCTTTACATGAGATTCTTTACTGAGCACCGCCTGATACAAATGGGCAATACTCCATCTCTGGGGAATATTAAAATGAAATGCCTCTGTAAGCACCTTACATGCCGCCTCGGTCATGGTATTTCTCCAGGTACGGAAGGGTACCAGCAGCTCATCCTGCGCATTAAATGCCAGATATCCGTGCATCATACCGCTAAAACCAATGGAACCGATGGTTTCCAGACTCATACCGTATTTCTCCTGCACATCCCGACACAGACTGCTGTAGCAGCCCTGCAGACCCTTATGTATATCCTCCAGACTATATGTCCAAATATTGTTTTCCAATCTGTTTTCCCAATCATGGGTACCCAAAGCAATAGGAGCATGGGTCTCATCCACCAATACCGCCTTGATTCTGGTAGAACCAAATTCAATACCTAATGCAGTTTTACCTGCAGCAATCATTTCCTTTACTGTTTGACTCATATAATCACACCTTTCTGTGTTTTGTAAAACGTTACACTTTCAGTATAAAATGAATCTGGCAAAAGTCAATAGAAAAGCCCTTTCATAAGTTTGTTTTTTCTCTCATATAAAATATTGATGATTTAATCCGAAAGAATGTATTTTGAAAAAGAAAGTCTCCCTATCACGTCTGCAACTACTATTAGTAGTCTTACTATTTGCGATACCGGCTTCCCTCATCTTGTTGCTGCTAGGGTTAAGCACCAACGAACAAAAGCATTTTGACCGTTTAACAGGCTCCCTCTTTCAGGAGCAATTATCCCAAAATACCATTGATATGCATTTTACCCTGGCCCACCCTGAGGACTACGGCATTACGGACTATCTGGTGACTCTCCCCTGTTACAGTCGGCCGGAGGAACAGGCACAACAGCTCTATCTGGAAAACCTGCTGGAATCCCTAAATACCATCTCACCGGAAAAACTAAAAGAGCAGGACCGGCTTCTTTGGGAACTACTAAAAAAGAATCTTGGTGCATCCCTGGACCTAAGCCGCTTTACCTATTTCCAGGAACCACTTTCTCCTACCGGCGGTATGCATACACAATTGCCCATCCTGTTGTCTGAATATACTTTCCGCAATATACAGGATGTGGAGGATTATCTGACATTATTGGAACAAATTGATACCTACTTTCAATCCCTCCTGGTTTATGAGAAGGAGAAAAAACAAGCCGGGCTCTTTATGGACGCCACTTCTCTGGACAAAACCATCCAACAATGTGACACCATTGTCACAAAAGAAGAGGTGGTGTCCGGTAAACACTTTTTACAGACCAGCTTTACTTACCGGCTGGAGGAATTGAGTCAGCTGTGTGCCATATCCCCAAAACAAGCGGAAAATTACCAAAGCAGGCATAATGAAATATTAAAAACCATTGTAGTCCCTGCCTATCAGGCTCTGGCTGACGGATTATATCTCCTGCGGGATGAGGGCATACCCTTGCAAGGGCTGGCCGCTCATCCTTCGGGAGCAGAGTATTACCATCAACTGCTGATTACACGGGTAGGCAGCTATACTGCTCCGGAAGATATTAAAGACCTGTATATCCGGCAAATGAACCGGGACTATCAGGCTATCAGCTCCTTGCTGGCAGATAATCCCCAGGTTGCCGGCGCATTGCTTCGGGAAGAATACAGACAGTTACCTATCGACGATGCCCACGAAATGTTGCAGGACCTGCGCCGGCGAATGGAATCGGATTTTCCTTCCTACCTCATATCCGGACAGAAGGAGCCTGCGGTGATTTTAAAGGACTTACAGGAAAGCCTCAGCGACTTTTGTGCTCCGGCCTTTTACTTTACGGTTCCCTTGGATGATAGTGACACCAATGTCATTTATATAAACAATAAAAACTCCTTCCATTCGCTGGAGTTGTATACCACACTGGCCCATGAAGCCTTCCCCGGACACCTCTACCAAACAGTATTTCACAATCGTTTTCAAGCAGAAACAGAAGAAAATCCGGTGCGCCAACTGCTTTGGTACGGGGGTTATCTGGAAGGCTGGGCACTGTATGTGGAATTCATTGCCTATGATTATGCAGCCGATATGCTCGCCCGGGAACATCGTCTGGCAGATGCACTGTGCGTAGAATTAGAAAAGCATAACCGCAGTATGCAGCTATGCCTTTATTCTCTCCTTGATTATATTATTCATTATGAAAATGCTACCCCCGGGGAACTGATTCCTTATCTGGAACCCTTTGGGATAACGGATATGTAAACCATCCGTTCCATCTATCGGTACCTGGTGGAAGATCCCTGTAATTATCCTCAGTATTACCTGGGATATCTTGAAATATGTACCTTGAAAGAAACTGCAAGTACTCTTTGGGGAGATGATTACACTGATTATCGCTTTCATAGCTTTCTGTTAGAGCAGGGCCCGGCAGACTTTTCTACCCTAACCCGATTACTACAGCAGTAAACACTATTTTTTTCCTTCAGCAATCATGCTCTCCAAATAGCCCCTATCCCACAATAAGATTTTTAGTTTCCTGGCCGCCTCCACCGCCGGTGTAGTGAAGTATTGATTGGTCAATACCGCCCCCACCATACGGTCATAATAATCCCTGCCGGCGTAGGCCTCCTGGACCGCCTTTACCCCCACAGGCTGATTGTAACATTTGCATTGGATGGCATAAGTAATGCCATCCTTTTCGGCCAATATATCAATGCCATAGTCTCCGCTGCCCTTGGTTACTTCCACATCCAGAAATCCCCTGGTACGGAGCAGAGTGGCACAATACCTCTCAAAATCATGCCCTTCCATCATATCGATATCTGCAGGCCTGCGATTCCTCCTATGCACCCACACAGCCAGTCCCGCTATCAGCACTAATATCACTACCACTATTCCAATGATACTCATTATTTCTTTTGTCATAAGACTCCTTGTTCCTTATCTGAGCAACAGGTGCTCTGTTTCTTTTCATATTCCTGTCTTTTTAAAATAAAATGCCACGCATATCTTGCCTTCTGAAATGTAAAATTTTTGGAACCTCTTTACTCTCTTCACGAATATGTGCTATAGTAAAATCAAGGATTGCACGTAAAACTTTCCTTTTGTCACTTACAAATGATACCATTTTGGCCTTTTTGTGTAGCAATATTGGCCAAGCTGTTTTTGACAGTTTAAGGAGTGAACCAATGAACCCTACCGAATTATTTACGTTAACCCGTGAAGAACAGGAAAAATATGAGATTCAGCCGGACATGATTCCCTATTACGACCGTTTTCTGGAAGGCAATATGGAATTTTCTAAATACATCAAAGGCTCTACCATGCGTTTCTGGTATAATACCCAGACCAAGAGCTATCCTTCCCATTGGCATACAGCCCTGGAGATTGTAATGCCTCTCCAAAACCATTATACCGTATTTTTTCAGCAACAGGAATATATTTTAGAACCGGGAGATATCCTTGTGATTCCTGCCGGCTTTATCCATGGGGAGCAGCCCCCTGCTACCGGTTCCCGCTTTATCTTTATTTTTGAATTGGATTTCTTTTCCCAGATAACCGGTTTCAACTTTATCCTGTCTTTATTGTCACAGCCCATGCATATTACCTATGACAATAATCCTGATTTATACACTGCAGAAGCCAAACTGATGATGGAAATAGCCCGTCATTATTGGGGAACCAGCGTCACCAAGGAGATGAATATTTACTCTTGCCTGATTAGCTTTTTTGCAAAAATCGGCGAGTACGCCACCAGCACGGTGACCCCCGCAATAAATACATCCATCAAGTCCAGTTCCCTGGTAACCCGTTTGTCCATGGTACTGGACTACATAGACAATCATTATTCCGAGAATTTGACGCTGGAGGAGGCCGCTACTATTGCCTGCTTCTCCAAGTTTTACTTTACCAGATTATTTAAACAGTATACCAACCAAACCTTTTATGATTATCTCAGTGCCAAGCGTATTAAGGCAGCAGAACAAATGCTGATTATTCCCAATCTGCCCATCACAGAGATTTCATTAAAATCCGGATTTACCAGCCTGTCCTCCTTTAACCGCACCTTTAAGCGGATTAAGGGTTGCTCCCCCTCGGAATATAGGGTTCTGTGCCAGAAAAATATATCCGAGGAGTAGCTGATACCTGCTACGGCCCTACCATCCGGAAGGCAAGACAGATACTGATAATTGTACCAACAAAAGTAGCTATCAGAGCTCCTTTTAGGGTATAGCGGGTTTTCGTAACTTTTGCCGCCAGGAAATAAACACTCATAGTGTAAAATATGGTTTCCGTACAACTCATCATGATTGAAGTAGCCATACCGATGTAGGAATCAGGACCATAAGTTTTAAATATGTCAAGTACCAGTCCCGTTGCGGCGGAGGAAGAAAACATCTTCACTCCCAGCAACGGGATTAATTCTGTAGGTATATTTAGCGCTGACGTAATGGGCTCCAGAACCACACCCAGTATATCAAAAAAGCCGGAACCACGTAGGATTCCCACCCCCATCATTAAGCCAATGAGGGTAGGTAAAATATCTACTACAGTCCGGAGACCTTCTCCGGCTCCATCCCGAAAGCATTCATAAACTTTTACTTTTTTCAATAGTCCATATCCCACCACTCCAAAAATAATACATGGGATAATAACATCCGAAAAGGAGGTCAAAAGCTTCATACAACTGCCCTCCTTCCATCTCTATCCTTTATCATGCAATAAATCACTGCCACGATAGTACTAATGAGAGTGGTAGCAATGGCCGGTCCGATAATGATGGTAGGATTGATACTGGCGTACTGACTCCGGTAGGCAAGCATATTTACAGGAATCAACTGCAGAGAGGATACATTTAATATCAAAAAAGTACACATCTCGTTACTGGCAATATGAGGTGTGCTGTTGCCCCGTTCCCTCTCCAGTTTTGCCAGTTCTTCCATGGCTTTTAGCCCAGCCGGAGTGCAAGCCCACCCTAATCCCAGAATATTGGCTATCAAATTTGTGGCTATGTACTCCCGTGCCATATGTCCCTTGGGAATCCGGGGAAATAAAAAATCTAAAAAAGGACTGATTCCCTTGGTCATCTTTTGAATCAATCCCGCTTCCTTTGCAATCTCCATCAGGCCCATCCACAGGGACACCACTCCCGCCATGGTGATGCATAAAGAAACTGCATCTCCCGCACTGTTTAGCGCCGCCTGAGCCAGGGTATCCAGTCGTCCCGTAAAAATACTGCACACCACGCCTAATAATATCATAAATGCCCATATGTAATTTAACATTGCTTACTCCTGCATATTGCTTCTTTGTAATATATGCAGCTCTTTCACCACCGTGCCTGTCCATCCCAAACAGATTAACTGTCCGCCATGAACCACACACCCTTATCACATCTGATGTCTTACCACACCATACTCGTCATCCATACGAAAATAAGGGCACTCCTGCTGGTTACCGGACAAAAAACGGTACATTTCGTCCTCGTCCAGATTCACCAGACAGCAATAGCATTCGTAATCCTCATCATATACATAATTGACACACATGTCACAATTTGTGCTGGCCATAAATCCTCCTTTATGGATGTTTCGTGGACGCCGAAGCCGGCGTCTTCAAAACATCTATTTATCTTTCTTTACTGCATACACCGTTGCAAAGGCCGGTACAAAGCCTGCACGATATGCCACACTCTGGGAAATGCTGTGGGACTCGCTGGTACCGTAAAACACCGTCACACCCTGGCGATACAGCTCTGCCACCAGTTCTCTCACCAGTTCCGTAGCCAGTCCCTGCCCCCGGCAATCCTCATCCACATCAATACCCACCTGCCACAAATAGGTTCCATCAATGCTGACACCTGCCATTCCCGCCAGCTTACTTTGGTCATATTCCTTCTGCTCTGATGCCTTTTCTCTCAGCAACGCCACTGCCAATGCATCCGGCTGGGTCTCGGAAAATCCCAAAGCTCTCTGAAAACGATTCTGCTCCTTGAAGGAAAGCAACTGCTCCTGATGATACCACTGCACATCATATGCACCGATTTGCTCTGCCCTCACGCCTGCTGCCGCATCCCGGCAAAGCCCCCGGCTGGGCAGATAGTACACATGAGTGTCCCCCACCTGCCTGCCATATTCCTGAAGTTTCTCATCAATGCGGCGCAGATTCTGATACTGGCAGAACCACTCCGGAGAAGTATCACCAAAGGACTCCACTGCCCAGTCATAAATCTGTTCATCCACTGTGAGAAACAGCTGTCCCATACAGATAATGGCATTAAAAAATCCATCAGAGGACTGATATTTTCTGGCCCCTTCCATACCAATGTAGGCAGTACCCGGTTCATAAATCGTCTTTTGTATAAACACCTTACGCTCCGGGTCCCTCTGGTAATCCTCCCAGGCAAGGCATGTGTCCAGACAAAACTGTCGTCTGGCATGCTCAAGCGCCGTCAGATCCATGGCCAGATAAATCTCCCGTTCATACTTTAGCGCATCCCTATTGGTTTCCATGTAAGTATCCATAAATCTCTCTCTTTCCCACTCCACGATCCTTAGCCACCTGTTTCATGGCTGTCTTGGGGTCCATTCCCTGTTTTTCATAAAATGCCATATGCTCCTCAATGGTCATACTGGCCCAATTATCCTGTTCTTCTTTACGCTTGTCTTCCAGGCTTCTGCCCTCCAACACCAATACATATTCTCCCCGAGGCTCCTGTTCTTTGTAATATTCCAAAGCCCCCTCCAGGGTGGTGGGAAATACAGTCTCGAATTTCTTGGTCAGTTCACGGCACAGGGTAATCCTACGCTCTCCCAGTACTTCATACAGCTCCTCCAGGGTCCGCACCAAATGATGGGGCGCTTCATAAAGAACCATGGTACGGCTCTCCAGAGCCAGTTCCTTCAAAATCTCTTTTTTCTCCTTTTTATCCGTGGGCAAAAATCCCTCAAAGCAAAATCTCCGGGTACTAAGGCCTGACAGGGTCAAGGCCGTAATGCAAGCCGCCGCTCCCGGAAGGGAAGTAACAGGAATCCCCTGCTCTTGACACATCTGCACCAACACCTCACCGGGGTCCGATATGGCCGGTGTCCCGGCATCCGTAATCAATGCAATATTCTGTCCATTTAGCAACTGGCCCACCAGCTGATGGGCTTTTTCCACCTTATTATACTCATGATAACTGGTCATGGGCGTATGTATCTCAAAATGATTGAGCAGCTTGATACTGTTACGGGTATCCTCTGCTGCGATCAGATCCACCGTTTGTAAGGTCTCCACCACACGGGGTGTCATATCCCCCAGATTACCAATGGGGGTAGCACATAAATATAAAGTTCCGGGCATCTTCCTGTGTCCTTTCTTTCTACTTCTATTGCTTGGGACTATCTCTCTCCCAGCATCCGGTATATATTATAGCACAACCGGGCCTCTTCTTCGGATACTTTTTCCGTAGAATATACTGCCTTTCTGGCAATCTCCGCATACGCTGCCCATATTACCTCATCATCCTGAGTAATGCTCTCTCTTAACAGGTCAAAAAATTCCTCATCAAAGATTGTTTTGTATTTTCCCTTTACAGCACCTGCTTCATCCCTTGCCATTTTTTATATGCTAATACCCATATACATCCCGGATTTCCGGCATATACACGCCGGGCTTTTCAAATACAATCAACGGCTTCTCCACTGTCATCCTGGGG
>JAFUKK010000068.1 GCA_017473665.1 Lachnospiraceae bacterium | reverse complement strand
TGCCTTTAAATCAACCATGTCCCCTTCTCCTCTCATTATTTCAGATTATTCAAAAATTCTGCTTCTTTTCTAATCTCATAGGCTCCACCATAGGTGCCATCCAATAGTTTACCCACTGCATGCTCTCTGAATTCACGCCAGGACTCGCTTTCATGTCTGACAAGGATAGGATAATAGAACACCTCGTTGGTCTTGGCTGCATCCTGATCGCCGGGGGCATCACCCACCATCAACACATGCTCCCTATCATATCCTTTTTTTACCAGTTCACGAATGCAATGAGCCTTGGTACCTGCATCCTGTGCCAGAATAATATCCACATGGTCTAAAAGATGATACAATTCCCATTCCTCCACCACTGCCTGTCTGTTGGCGGAAGATACAATGGCAATATCTCCGTACTGATGGGCATATTCCAACGCCTCTTTCACACCCTCGAAAGGCTTCTTGTCATCAAAGGAAATGGAATTGATGCATTCATTGACCTTGTAAGACCAGGACAGTGCCTTTTTCAAGCAGATATTATCCTGCTTGGCAATCTCTTGTTCCAAAGCTTCCGTGGACAATTCAGGGGTCTCCAATACCCATTTTTCCAACACTTCGATTCCCTCTACCATGGCGTAAGCAGAATTCACTTCCCTAAGCATTCTCGCCAAACCTTTAAAACGGTTAATACCTCTGGTAATGGAATAGAGATTAATTTTATTCCATCTGGTAAGCAATTCTCCTCTCCACTGCTCCAGCCCCCATTCCTCCACCATACAAGGGCCAAAACAACGGATATGCTTAATATCCATGGTGTTCATTGCACAACCATCAGAATCAATACAAAACAGCCAGTCCTTCTTTTTGGTAAAATTGTCTAAATTCATTCCCATAGCACTTCACCCCATTTTCTTTTTATTGTACCACAAATTGTATTTTTTCATAAGTAATATTATTTGCATTTATCGTAAAATTTTTGTTATTTTTTATAATTCGCCTCAAAATCGTAAGATTTCGGAGTTTTGTTCTATATTTACTTTTTTCTTACACTTCCCCCCAAAACAAGCCACAAAACTCCAAACAGAATTTTGTGGCTTATTATATAAATATCTAAATTGCTAGTAGTCTTTGTACCTGATTACAAGTACTTATTTTCGTATCTTATTGTGAGATTTTCTTAACCAAAATTTGTACAATAGCACTGCAGCCACTACTGCAACTGCACATCCTATTCCTCTTGCTAACCATACATTCATAGGCATTTGCTCTAATATTTTACAAATAAAGGTACCTATTCCTGATGCAATGACGTACAAAAGAATTTCCCGTAGCATTCCCCTGCCTCCAAACTATATTTTTTATGCTAAGCTTCTTCTGCGTTTTTTTTAATTACCTGGTATCGGGCATCAATTTCCTTTTGCATCCGTTCTACTACATGCCTGTACTCTTCCTTTTGCAAATGCTTCGTCCTGCCCATCATGGACAACCAATCGGATACCGGTATTTTTTTACCGGTCTTTTCCGGGTCATAGGACAGTCTGGTGACTCCCTGCTCCACCTCATACAGCGGAAAATAACAACAATTTACTGCCGCTTCAATGACCTTGCGCTCCGTGGCGGGTTTATCATTCCAGTTTAAAGGACAAGCTGATATGGCCTTAATATAAGCAGTCCCCTCAGTCTTGGCATAATGGGCTGCCTTGGCCGCTTTTTTAATAAAATCCGTAGGATTGGACTCTGCCACCGTGGCCACATAGGGTATCCCGGTGGCTGCCATAATCTGTGGCATATCCTTGTTGAAAAAAGTCTTACCGTACTGCTTCTTTCCCACATGTGAAGTGGAACTACGAGCACCTAAAGGCGTAGAATAGGACAGCTGATAACCGGTATTCATATATCCCCCATTATCATATTCGAAAATCAGAAGTCTGTGACCACGTAATGCAGTCCCAAGGGCAGACCCCATACCAATATCCATACCGCCGTCTCCGCTGACCATCACAAAAACAATATCTCCCGGTGGAAGCTCTCCCTTTTGCTGCTTACGGTAACAGATTTCCGCTACACCGCTTAAGGTAGCTGCACCATTCTGGAATAAATTGTGTAAATAGGGCACCTTAAAACTGGTTTTAGGATAAGCTGTGGTCACAATCATGCCGCAGCCCGTTTGGAACAAAAAAACCACAGGGTCCTCAATACCTTTTAACAGTAGATTCAAATTTACAGGAATACCACAGCCGGGGCAGGCCCCATGTCCCGGTGCAATACGGCCGGGCATAGCAGTGACCGCATTTAGATTACCTCCGGTGACCTTAAGGCCATTGGCTTCCTCCTTCTCTACCTTGGTGGCACCAATACCGGTTCGCTCCCTGGTAACGGGGGCAAACAACGGCCCTTTTTCATCCGCTTTTACTCCCGGCGTAATCCCATAATAAGCAAAATCCGGCCACGAAGCATCTCCTGCTATAGAAAGCATGGCTTTTGCATCTTCTTTGAAAAAATCCTTGCCACCCAGACCATAGATTAAGCTCTTTACCTCTGCCTTGCTTCCATATTTTTGCAGGGAAGCCCGCACCTCCAGGGACAGATTACCTCCCCCTGCGCCATAGCTATCCTGACGGTCCGCCACCAGTATATGCTCTGCATTCCCTATCTTTTCCACTAATTCTTTTCCCGGAAAGGGACGTAATACATGCAAAGTTGCTGCACCTACCTTATCTCTTTCCTCTCCATGGGACCTGCGCAGTTCCTCCACCGCTTCCATAGCAGTATCGTAAGAGGAACCTAACAGCACCAGAGTCCTTTGGGCATCCTCGCAGCCAATGCCCTCTACTTTGCCATAATGTCTTCCGGACAATTCCCCAAAGTCTGCAAACAGCTTTGGCAGTACCCGGTCTGCTTGCTCCATTGCCAGATGCATCTGATACCTATTATTCATCAAATCCGGCTCATTCATATAAGAGCCCACCGTAATGGGATGCTCCAAATCCAGAAAAGGATAGGGGTCCTGTCTTTTCCCCACAAAGGCTCTCACATCCTCATCCTCTGCAAAGCGCTGGCAACGTCCCTTCTGGTGACTGGTGAAAAATCCGTCATAGGCCACCACTACCGGCAGGCGTACCTGCTCAGCCAGCTTTAGGGCAATGATATTAAAATCATATACCTGCTGTACCGTGCTGGCAAAAAGAATGGGCCAGCCGGTATTCAGTAAATACATAATATCACTATGGTCTCCTTTAATGGACAAGGGCCCGGACACTGTACGACATACCACATTCATTACCATGGGATATCGGGTACCGGACTGCACCGGAAACTGCTCCAAGGCATAAAGCAGACCATTGGCACTGGTAGCATTGATCACACGGCCCCCTGCCACAGCCGCTCCATAACAGATACCGGCGGCACTGTGTTCCCCCTCAGCTGCTATCATTACCAAATCTGTATCTCCATTTGCACGCATGATATCCAGATTTTCTGCGATTTGGGTGGAAGGAGTAATGGGATAATAGCCCATTAAATCATACCCGATTTGCTTAATGGCAATAGCCGCCATTTCATTACCGGATGCATATTCCATAACCTGTTTTTTCATTATACCTCTCCTCCTTCCATTCTCTGCTCCGTTAAGTAGGATTCAGAGGTAATATAACCATCCGGGCCCGCCTTCTCATAATACTCCGGCATCCGAAGCAGCTCTTGATTGGGCAGGAAGAATTCCTTATTGGGATGTTCTGCCTCCATACCACGTACCAGTGCATTCACCGGACACACATCTACACAACGCAGGCAGCCCTTGCAATGATAATAGTCCAGTCCTTGATTGACCATCATTTCCCGTCCCTTATATTCCCCCTTAGCAAACTGGAACACCATATCGGGACAGGTGGAATGACACAGTCCGCAGTTGATACATCTCTCCTGAATAAACAGAGGAATGTACCCCTGTCTGGAGGGGGATAAATCGGACACCACCGTGCTGCCGGGTCTTGGATTGATACCACCTATAGGAGCTGTTTCGTACCCCCAGACCTCTTCCCCACCAGGCTTCTTGGATGCTGTGGAATTCTCCGGTGTCTCCAGGGGCAGCTCCAGCCTTCTTACTTCCCGGTAGCCCCGACGCAATCCTTCCAAATTAGCCTCCAGAGCATCGGGATATTTTTTACCTAGGGTATCCTTGCAGATTTGTTCTCCCATTTCCGGTGACTCCAGTCCCATAAGCTTTAAAGCCGCTCCCAACATCACCACATTAATACGGGAGTGAGTTTCCATAGCGATACGCTGGGCCTCCAAGCCAAAACAAGCCCCCAGATTGTTCCCAATTCCTTGAGGATAGGAAACCTTCTCCTGTCCCTCTTCCAGTGCAATAATCATATTGGTTTCTTTGGTACAGCCTTTCCATAGGGCTTCATCCTTTAATAATGCCTGATGAAACACTACCAGCAAATCCGGCTCTACCACCGGAGAATGTACCCTGATTTCCTTTTCCTTCCGGCAATAACGTATGAACCCCTTCACCGGTGTACCGGTCTTTTCCGAACCATAACTGGAGAAGCTGCTACTGTTCAAATCCATATATTTCACTCCCAGCTCCCCCAGCATCTTACCGCAAAGATTAGCTCCCAGACCACCGATACTCTCAAGTCGGATTTCATAATATTCCTTACCGGCAGTCAGCTTATCTATTACGCCCATGCTTTTCTCATTTCCTTGTTCCATCTTCCATTCCCTTCTCTATACCTAACCGGAGGGTTATTCCCCTGCTTCACTGAACATCTCCTTACCTACAGAGCATAGGGGACATAAAAAATCCTCGGGCAAATCCTCAAACTTTGTGCCCGGTGCTATCCCCATATCCGGTGCACCCTTCTCCTCATCATATATCCATCCACATACATCACATACATATTTCATTGTAAATCCTCCTGTTTTACGATTTCTATTTCATTTTTACTGATAGCTCCCCTTGTCAGGCTCCTATTATCTCACTGTATCTCCGGCAACAAGCTCCAGTGCCAGCATCTCCAGCTGTTCCATACTGTCCTTACTTAGGGCTGATGTTATACGCACCCTAGGCTCTGTAAAGGTAAGTCCTTTGCATTTTTCCAGCATCTGTTCCATCAGCATGGCTGCCACAATAGCCCAGCTACCATTTTCCATAAATGCCACCTGTCGATTGCAGAAATTTCGTTCCGTCAACCACTGAATATACTCCCGCATAGGCGGAAAGATACCTGCATTGTAGGTAGTAGTAGCCAATACCAGCTTAGGATAACGGAAGGCTTCCGCCACCGCCTCAGACATATCACACCTTGCCAGGTCCCGTACCACCACCTTGGGACATCCTGCCTCCCGCAGTTTCTGTTCCAGTAACAATACCGCCCGCTTGGTATTCCCATAAATAGAAGTATAGGCAATGAGAACCCCTTCTTCCTCCGGCTCATACCGTGACCAGGCATTATACAACCTCAGATAATCCTCCAAATACTCTGCCAGCACCGGTCCGTGCAGGGGACAAATCTGCCGAATCCCCAGCCCCTTGGCCTTCTGCAACAGTTTCTGTACATATAGTCCGTATTTACCCACAATACCAAAATAATAGCGCCGGGCCTCATCCTCCCAGGGCTCCTGCTGATCCATTGCCCCGAATTTACCAAAGGCATCTGCGGAAAACAGTACCTGTGCACTGCTGTCATAGGTCATCATTACCTCTGGCCAGTGGACCATAGGCGCAGCCAAAAATTGTAGTTTGTGCCGCCCCAAGGAAAGCGTATCTCCATCTGCCACTACTCTACGCTCTGCCCACAGCTTTCCCTCAAAAAACTGGTCCATCATAATAAAAGCCTTGGCTGAGGCCACCAGAACCACCTGGGGATACTGCTCCACGAGCCTTAAAATATTAGCAGAATGGTCCGGCTCCATATGTTGTATAATAAGGTAATCAGGGCAACGTCCTGCCAGTACCTGCCGCAGATTTTCCAGCCACTGTTCTGAAAAATGTTCATCCACCGTATCCAGCAGGGCAATCTTTTCATCCAAAACGATGTAGGAATTGTAACACATCCCTCGAGGCACCCGATACATTCCCTCAAACAGGTCAATGGAATGGTCATTGACCCCAATATACTTTATATCCTCTGCAATTTTCATGCCTTCACCCCTGTATTATGTTTATGATGCTTTTGCTTATCAAATGAAATTTTGTTTTCTTCTCTAGTGTCTTCTAGTCTTTTTATATTTATACACTCATTTGCCTCTCTCCCACCTCTTTCCATTTTTTCTCCATAAATATTTGACAGAAAAAAACAACAGATTTATACTCATTTAGGACCTGAAAGGGTCTGTGAAAGGTGAATACTGCTCATGGAAAATCTGATTTTTTGTTTGAATGCCACCATCCCCATCTTTCTGGTGATGGTAATTGGATATGGTTGTAAGAATTTAAAACTCATGGACGAGAGCTTTGTAAAAACTTTGAATGCTTTTAATTATAAGGTTACTCTGCCTGTACTGCTGTTTAAGGATATTTCAGAGGCAGACTTCTATGCGGTATGGGATACACGCTATGTGCTTTTTTGCTTCCTGGTGACCCTCCTGTGCATCTGTGTGCTGTGGGTACTGGCAACTATCCTTTGCAGAGAAAAGACCATTATCGGAGAAGTCATCCAGGCCTCCTACCGTAGCAGCGCCGCTGTGCTGGGTATTGCCCTGATTCAAAATATCTACGGCACCTCCG
>JAFUKK010000067.1 GCA_017473665.1 Lachnospiraceae bacterium | reverse complement strand
CTGTAATGCTATAATAAAAGGAATCCTCATCCGCATGCCAGGAATATCCTCCTTCAAACACTCCAAAGGAAAATATGCCTACAATCAAAACTGCCACCACCAGACTCAGTATGACAGTTAAAACATTAAGTGCCACAACAGCTGTATTGTGCCCCAACCTTTTTACTCTATTCTGCACCATACATTCTCTCCTCCAAAAGTACTGCTCTCTTGCTTGAGGACAACTCAGGCAGAATTTCTATATCCTCTGCTGAAAGTCCGCCATAGGCCATAAGCAGCGCATGTACCTGCTCCTGTAGTTCAGTCAGTATCTGTAAACACTCCTGGTCAGCTCCAATATACATATAGCTTTCAGGATTCCGGAGATCGTACAGACCATTCAGGGACTCCGCAATATATTTTATAGAGTCCTCTACATTACCGTACTTTGCATCCTTCTCCAATCGCATGATTCCGGTATAAATACTCCGATATTGATATGTAGCACTCAAAATACCATTATATTTTTCATATCCATCTTCATAACCATAGATACCCTTTTCATTGCAAAATGAAACAAATCCCATGTAGTCTCTTTCCTCCAAATAGGAATCCATCACCAGGCAGTATTCTTCTGCATTCTTTTGAATATCTCTTTCCATCATATAGTCCTTGAGCTCAGAACTAAAAAAAACGGCTAAAATTAAAAGTGTGATACATATTACCAAAGCTGCACATATTACTGCCCGCACAGCTATACCCGCATATCCTTTGGTGGTGGTATAGACCTCCTTTTTGGTTCCTTCAAACTCCCTTTTATATTGATTCATCTGACGGACATGCTCTACCGCATGTTCATTCAGGGCATCGCAATAGGGACACACCACATCCTCCAGGGACAGATTACCTCCACAGCTTGCGCATTTCATTTACTTCTTCTCCTCTTTCATCCATTTTTTTACATACTTCTCGCACAAATCAAAGGAAACGCTACCATAATTCTCAGTAATATTTTGTTCGATAGCTTGTTTTTCCTTTTCCGTAAACTTCCACCTACCGTCCAAATCTGTCAACAGTCTATGAGTATAAGGCTCCAAATATTGCAATTCTTCTTCAGTAAATCCACCATCCAAATGCAGATACTTGGCACAGAGCTCGTAATATAATAACAGTACGTAAGTATCATACACCAACTCCACTCCCCGGGCCTCTTTATCCAAAATCTCTTCCCCGTACATAAAGCCGGACAACCGAAAGGTAAACCACCAATGCTCCCAATGGGATATGGGCTTATCTTCCTCCCGGACCTTATCATAAAAATCAACTAATTCTTCCCATTGCTCATTAGCATACATCTCGTCCAGCAAGGGAAAATTTTCCAGCTGCCATGCATAGTCTTCAGGACGGTTCTGCGTCCCCGTCCGTGAAAGCAAATGTCCCATCAGCGCTATTCCCAGTATTACTACACAGGCAATTACAATTACCAGGATAGCAAGGCGTCCCTGTTTTTTCAATACCTGCTTGGTCTCCTCCATGGGCACATTTTTTAGCTTAGCCAAGTCCTCTCGCACGTCCCCCAGCCTGGCCATATATTCGGCCTCAGCTCCTTTAATACTTGCAGTACCGCAATAGGGGCAGGCAGGCCGTAATTCTTCAAAAGTCGCTCCGCAGGAAGCACAAATCATCATATTACTCTTAGCAATATGCTTCCTATCTTTTCTCATCAGTCCCGTTCTCCTTGTTATGTATAATCCTTAAAAGCCTGTTATACATTAAAACAGCTTCCGCCTACAAACTCCCTTGCAATGGAATTGTTGGGCAGACTCTCACTGGTAACTCCCAGAAAGTAATCTAAGAATTTCAAAAGCCTCTTGGCTTCATAATATTCCGGGGCATCCTTGGGAATCTGGAACAGCAAAGGTTCCGCAAACTGCTTGAGCACCGCCAGTTCATAAATAAGCACAGAATTGAACATAGCATCCGCCTGCTCCTGGAAGGGGAAAATATTTTCCTCCTCGCCCCTTCTTACGGAAGGCCACATCTGAATGGTTCTACGTGCTTCTGTACCTCTGGTACGGGCATCACGAACCATACGACGCAGCAAACGTCCGTCTGTGGTTGGAATACGATTGTGCTGGTCTACATTGACATTGGTCAATGCACTGATATAAATCTTATATTTGCTTTCCTGGGGAAGGGCATGAGACATCTTATCATTTAATCCGTGGATACCTTCTATTACCAAAATATCATCGGGGCCCAGTTGCTTATAATTGCCCTTGTACTCCCTCTTGCCGGTTTTAAAGTTAAAGCTGGGAAGCTCTACCCTCTCCCCTCCTAACAATTTCACCATATCCTCATTAAACTGCTTTACATCAATGGCCTCCAGACACTCGAAATTGTAATCTCCCTTCTCATCTCTGGGGGGTCTTTTCCCTATCCACAAAATAATCATCCAATGCAATGGGATGGGGGGTCTTACCCATGGTGCGCAGCTGAATGGAAATCCGGTGAGAAAAACTGGTCTTTCCTGAAGAAGAGGGACCTGCTATCATCACAAACTTCACATTACCCCGACTCACAATATCTTTGGCTATCTCACCGATTTTACGCTCCTGCTCAGCTTCCTGTACCAGAATCAACTCACTTAAGGAGCCACTACATATCTGATTATTCAAATCGCCAACCGTTTCAATACCAATTTTCTCAGCCCAATGTTCTGACTCCTTTAAAGTCTTAAATAAAAGCTTGCGCTCTGAAAAAGCTTCTACCTGCTTGGGATTTTTCCGTGTGGGCAAAAGCAACATAAATCCCTCGTCATAGGGAATCACATCAAACCACTTGATATACCCTGAGTTAGGCAGCATAAATCCATAATAATAATCATAATAGCCACCTATTTCATAGACATTCACAAAAGAGCTTCTACGATATCGGAACAGTTTCACCTTATCCATACTTCCATGTTCTTTAAATAACTCCAAGGCTTCATCCAAGGGATAAGACTTTTTCATGAAAGGAACCTTCTGTTCCACCAACTCCAACATATGATTTTTGATTTTATCCGCATTCTCAACATTGGCTAACATGCTT
>JAFUKK010000066.1 GCA_017473665.1 Lachnospiraceae bacterium | reverse complement strand
GTGACCGCCCCCGTAAAATGCAAATCCTGACTTTCCACAGCCCCAAAATAGTACTTCAGACTGTCACTGTCTCCCCCCTGCTTTTTCTCCGTCACACGTCGAGCCAGATACTGTTCTATCTCCGGGCACATGAAAAGCGTTTTTTCGTACTCTCCATAGACTTCCAGCAGTTTTTCCATACGCGCATCCTCGGAAGACATGTAGTCACACACAGCCAATTTCCCCCAGGTTTCTGACCAGTCCATAAAGGCATGCACTGCATTGACAATCAAGTTCCGCTCCTGTGAACAGGAAAAGGCTTCCATCAGTTCCTTCCACACCGTTCCTATCAGGTCCATTCTTTTCCAGAGAATATAACTTACCAAGAAGGGAATTACCCGGTCCAGCCTATCTCCCTTTTGACGCCGCTGACAAAATCTACGTACCGGCGTTTCCTCATCATAGGTATGTCCCCACTGAAAACAAAAGCTATGAAGGGAATCCCGAAAATGCTCCAAGCCTTTATAGTTGGTACACATCCGCTCAAAAAAGCCTTCCGTCTCTCCCGGTTCCTGCGCCAGCATCCAGGCCATTTCCAAGGTATAACTGCCACATTCCACATAGGACGCCTCTTTTGAATAACAAAGTTCTACTACCTCTTCCTCCGGCTCCCGTCCATACCGGGTATACCACTGCCGGGCCAGGTCATATTCTCCCATGATAAAAGCCATCAAGGGGGCCTGGGCCACCACAGCCAGATAACACTCTATTTCCATGTCCACCCCGGCCTGATTCCAGGCATAAATGCCCTTGTCTATGGTAATATTCCCAGGAATAATCCACAAAATATCCGTACATTCCGGTGGACCTGCCTCCAGCCACTGCCGGATTTGACAAAGTACCTTTTCCCGGATATGTTCCTCCGGCATCAGCCGGGGTGGCTCTCCGGTTCTTTTGCAACTAAGAAGATATTCTCTCATACTACTTCCTCCTTTCCCTGCCGTTCTTTCTATAACTTGCCTTACATCACAAGCACTTTTCTAAAGCGCAGGGAGTCGCCCCATCCGGCATTGGACTCCTTGAAGGACTCTATCCGGCCATCCAGCCACAAATACCGGAAGCGTTCTCCATGGTACTGCACAGACTTTTCTCTCATCTTCTGCAGGATAGGTTCCATATCGGCAGTACATTTTTCCTCCAGGAACTGCTGTATCTTTTCACATTCACTGTATTTATCCACAGTCACCTGATATACCGGGAGACTTTCTCCCCATAGCTGGGCCAATACCAAAAGCAGCGACACCAATTCCTCATTATGCTGCCAATCCACATCCAGAGGCACCAAGATATGATGGGCACCATTATAGCTTTCAGATTTACAATACACCGCATCATTGGTATGAAACTCCAACTGCACCAGCCTTTCCACAAAGGGAAGGGAAAAGTACCAGGCATTCCAGGCTTCTTTGGTGTTCTTCTCTCCTGCATGGGACATTTTGAACCACTCTGCCAGTCTCATCTGACGCTCCCCAGGGGTTCTGCTTTCCCGGAAAATATCGTAAATCATGTTAATGAACATATTTGAGTCCTCCTTTTATTACTTAGTTTCTGATGCCAAATATCTTATACTGATTACAATCCAGATAACCGATATCCGCATACTGGGAATTGTTCATATGATGAAATCTACAGGCAGTACATACATTTCTTACGTATTGTGCATCCAGATTCCTGCCACTGACACTACAAGTATAGACTGCCTTTCCAAAAAATCCTCCTGTGGACCCTCTCCTGAGATTGGGACAGGAAGTGGGTATGCTGGGTTGTCCATTCCCTCCATTACATTTTACGTTCATAAATATCCTCCTTTTTTTGCTTGTATTTGTAATAGTGATTACAAATAGATTTTAGTATTTTCAGGTAGCCAATGTCGGTCATATTTGACCGGTCAAAATCCATGATTCCCGGATATGCTTATACACACAATTTTCCTCCGCTATATAGATGTCATAGGAAGGCTCCTCCTGCTGCCCGAAAGTGCCAAAAGTGTCTACACCCGAGACCTTACCTGTCTTTTCCTGACCATTGTGTGAAAACGATACAATATCTCCTTTGTTATAAAGCGGATGTCCCAGCATCATTTATCTCCTTTCCTCTTGCAACATGTGTTTACAATTAGATTTTAACATTATAAAGAGAGGGGTATCGGTCAAATTTGACCGATACCCCTCTCTTTATAATACATATCTAGTCTTCGTAATGTCCTTTACATGACGCTATAATGATTGCACCATCCTTTTCACGATAGACAATTCGATTGGTCTCATCAATACGCCTGCTCCACCAACCGCTTAGGTTATTCTTCAGCGGTTCCGGTTTACCAATCCCTTCGTAGCAATTCCTTTGTATATCTTTAATAAGCATGTTGATTCTTTTCAATGCCTTTTTATCTTTGGTCTGCCATTCAAGGTACTCTTCCCAAGCCCTTTCATCCCAAAATAATTTCATGCATTAGTCCTCAATCAATTCATGCTCTGCAAGAACCGCCTTTCCTGATTCAATATCCTCTACCACCCTTTTGAGATACGCCATATTACAATCAGAGTAAAATGGATCTACCGATACATCAAAGGGGATTCTTTTTTCTCTTGTCATTTTCTTCGCAAAGATAGTAAATGCTGTGGTCATACTTAATCCCAACTCCTTACATGTCGCTTCCATATCTTTCTTTAATTCTTCATCCATACGGAAATTAATCATTGCCTGTGCCATTATCGCCACTCCTTTTAGTAATATCAGTTTATCATGCCATCCTTTATTTTGTAAAGCATTTGTCATTATTTTGCTTTACAGTATTATATTCTAATTATGCGAATATATTCCATAAGGCATAAAAAATTTACACTTTGAGTTTGGCTTGCTACACATCCTCCACATACCACTTGGCTTGTGTCCTAAACATTTCCGCATAGACTCCGTTTCGTTCCATTAATTCTTCATGGGAGCCCACTTCCCGGATAGTCTTGTCCGCTAATACAATAATCTTGTCACAGAACTTACAGGATGAAAGCCTGTGAGAAATATAGATAGCAGTCCGATTCTGAATCAGCTGATGAAATCTGTTGTATATTTCATACTCTGCCACCGGGTCAAGGGCCGCTGTGGGCTCATCCATGATTACCATCGGAGCATTACAATATAATGCCCTTGCAATAGCGATTTTCTGGGCTTGTCCACCGGAGGGTTCCACTCCCGCTTCGTCAAACTCCTTGCCCAAAAGCGTATTGCCCTTTTGGTCCAATTCTTCTACCCATTGGGAGATTCCACTGGTTTCATAGATGCTTTTTAATTCCTGGGAAGCATTATTTTCATCCACTCCTCCCTGCCTTATTTCTTTCTCTGCCCCTATACGAATATTTTCATCCAAAGTATATCCGAATAATTTAAAATCCTGAAATACCACCGCCAATATTCGAATATAATCTTCGTACCGATATTCGTTTATGTTTCTGCCACCAATTCGGATTTCCCCTTCCGTCACATCATATAAACGGCAAATCAACTTCACCAGGGTGGATTTGCCTGCTCCGTTTAATCCCACGATGGAGATTCTTTCACCCTTATGAATGGTGAAATTAATATCCCGCAATATATATTGGTCAGACCCCGGATACTTAAAGGACACCCCATCAAAACAGATTTCATCAAATCCTTCTCGATTAATTGACATATCCCCTGTCTTTTCCCCATCATCCAAATTCATGAACCGAATAAAGGAATCCATGAAATTGCATTTCATGACCAGCTGCTGCGTATGACTGATAAGTGGCTGGAGACAACCACCGGAAAAAATCTCAATAGCAGTGATACACATGACGAATTCTGCAATAGTAAGCTCTCCCCGAATTGCTCTCATACCCAGATAACAATATGAAAATCCATAACTTACAGCTGAAACGATTGCTCCCGGAATCCCCCAGCCAAATTGCTTGCGGGCACATTCATTATCCATCACATTCAATGCCTTGGCATTATCCATCGCCTTCTTCTCAACAATATCCGTCCCTGCATACAAGCGCAGTTCCTTGGCATATTCCCGATTGGATATCCGGGTATAAATATAGGAATAAAATTTATTAATTGCAGGCGTCTTCTCAAACACTTCCTGAGATGCCTGATTAATCTTTGAAGTACAAAAGGTCTCCACACATACCGCGCCTAGGGCTGCCAGAAACAGCCACGGGGATATCCGAGTCACGATGCACACCACACCACCAAAGGTAAGCAGGGCAGAACAAATCCCAATCACACAATCGGACATTCCCCTAATCCCTCCTGAATACCAGGACATTCCGATTTCTGCCTTTTGCTGTGCTTCCAGGGCACTTTCCTTTTCCGTGTTTTCAAACTTCATGAACATGGCTTTTTCCGACATCATCATGTCGAATTTGCGGGCAAACCAATCCTCCTGCTTTGCCCTGGACTCCTGCAGGATACGGATAAGCACCCCGATGCTGTAATTTCCCAGTACAATCAACAATACATACCCGGCTATATTGGTAATGTTTTGATTTCCCGTCAGTTCTTCTATAATATACTTGGGCACCAAAATATTAATAAAGGGCGCCAACGCAGTTATTAATATATACAAAATAACGAAAACAGGATATCCTTTTCTTTCTTTTATGGCCTCTTTATAAAAGAATGTGCAAGTCCTGATACATTTGGATACTTTAGACTCCAACTGCTTCATTGGACTGTTCCTCCTTGTAGTAATGTGCTTGCATCTCAAACATTTGCGCATACCTTCCTCCACGATGCATCAGTTCATCATGGGTTCCGTATTCAATCAGTTCCCCACCCTCAAACATGGCTATCTCATGGCAAAATCGAGTACTGGCCAACCGATGGGAAATATATACGGCTAATTTGCCCTGTATCATCCGGTCAAATTCCTCATACATCCTACTCTCTGCCATAGCGTCTAATGCCGCGGTTGGCTCATCCAATATTACAATGGGGGCATCTTTGTACAAGGCTCTGGCCAAAGCCATCTTTTGCCGTTCTCCACCGGACAGCAGCACTCCATCCTCATGTAGTACTTTTAATATGGGAGTATCCACTCCCTTGGGCCATTCATCCAGCTTATTTCCCAAGCCCGCTTGCCGCAGACAGCGTTCCGCTTGCTTTTTGTCCGTCTCTTCTTCCACTTTCATGGATACATTTTCAGCCAGAGAAAATGCATAACACTCCATATCCTGAAATACGGGGGCAAATAACTCATAATATGTGGCACTATCATATTCTTTGATATCCACTCCATTCAAGTAAATATTCCCCTCGGTAGGTTCATACAGTTTCAACAGAAGCTTGATAAAGGTGGTTTTGCCTGCACCGTTTAATCCCACAACTGCCAGTTTTTGCCCGGGAGATAGGGTCAAATTTATGTCCTTCAAAGCATACACTTCCGCTCCCGGATAACGGAAGGATACATTCTCAAAACGAACTTCATACCGGTTGCCAACCGGCAATTCCTTGCCTCCAGACTCCTGTTCATCACAAAATTCATTTAAAGAACGATAATCATTTACCTCCCTGCTGCATCGACGCAATTTGGTATAGATATCCATCACATTATAAAATGTGGATGCAAAATTCCGGACACATCCTACATACATGGTAAAATCACCAATTCCCAGGTTCTTTTGTATAATAGAGTACACCAGACTCACATACATAAGACCCTCTCGCAGCATATCTAAGGAATTGGTAAAAATACCACTTCTCATCCACTGATTCTTAGCTTTACACACATTCTCGTGGAGCTCTTCATGTAATGTCCTCTGGGAATTCATAAGCTTGCTACCTACTCCACAGAGTCTGATATCTTTTCCATAAGAAAAATCCTTACTGACTTCTTTGAAATATTCCTTCTTTCGTTCTTGATAGG
>JAFUKK010000065.1 GCA_017473665.1 Lachnospiraceae bacterium | reverse complement strand
GGATAAAATATCCCTGGAATTCCCGGGTAAAGAAATTGGTCAATGCCACAATACCATCCTCGTAGCAAGGGTCCATCTTGACCTCTGCGATGACAGCCTGATACAGCTCCTGAGTAGCCTTCTCCCAGCCACCTTCATTGGTAGGGTACACAAAAAGTACGCTTGCATCCACAGCAGAAGCGATGTCTGCCAAACCACTCTCCTTAGCAAAGGCAATTGCCTCCTCACGGCTCTGTCTGTTTTCCTCGAAAACCAGTAACAGCGGTGCCCGGAAGGTATAATTATTCACCTGTCCGTCTATCTCCGTAGCCGGTATGTAAGCCTTTAAATAAAACTTCTCATATTCATGCTCCCAATACTTTCCTCCCTCTGCCAACATGGTGACAGCAGGTCTTTCCATCATTGCCATAAGAACCTCCTATTTAAGTATAACGTTTTACTAACCCATCTATTATTTTAATACATCTTCCTTACTTACACAATACTCTCTTTCTGAAATCTGTTCCTTCTTCCCCACTTCTATGATATACTACGCGTATAGAAAACCAAGTGACCCCGTAGCAGGCATTTGGTTTACACCAAGTTTTCCCTGGGAGGGTTCCTTATGAAGAAAAAAGCTCTTATTATCGGTGGCAGCGGCGGACTAAGCGGCAGATTGGCCACCATGGCTCAAAAAGAATATGAGGTCTGGGCTCTGACCAGAGGCAAGCGCCCCCTGCCCGCCGGGGTACATCCCCTCACTGCTGATAGGGGCGATGGTAATGCCTTCTTGGATGCCATTGGTTCCATGCAGATGAAATGGGATGTGGTATTTGATTGTATCTGCATGAATGAGGACCATGCCCGTCAGGACCTGGAGGTGATTTCCCGCTTTACCAATCGTCTGGTGGTGATTTCCACAGACTCTGTATATGACCCGGCACACAAGCGCACTCCGCAGACAGAAGAGGGCCTATTCATCGAAGAAACCGGCGTCCCTGCAGAGTGCAGTTACGCCGGTAATAAACGCCTTATGGAACATATTTTTCTGGATGCTTTTGATCATAACGCATGCCCCATGCAGACCACCATCTTCCGGCCGGGACATATCTATGGTCCGGGCTTTTTGCTGGGATGCTTTCCGGAGCACAGCCGTCAGGCAACCCTGCCGCAACTCATTGCCAGAGGGGAAACCCTGCATTTGGTGGGTGGCGGCATCTATCTGACCCAGCCCATCTTTGTGGATGACTTGGCACAGGCCATGCTGGACTGCGTGGACAAGGAGCGCACCTACAATCAAATCTTCTGCATCGGTGGACCGGAGGCCGTAGAGAATCGCCGCTATTATGAGATAATTGGAGAGATTTTAGGCACCCCTGTACAGATAAAGGAGATTCCTCTTACAGGATATGTGGAAGCGCATCCGGAATATGCAGGTCACCTGTGCCACCGTATTTATGATTTATCCAAGCTAAAGGCTGCCGGTGTGCCCCTACCCGCCACTTCCCTGGAGGAAGGCCTGAGACGACACCTGCACAGCATGGACAAATAAATACTGTATCCCCATAGCCCCGGACTCATGTGGTCTGGGGCTTAGCGGACATTGCCACTGCACCGATGGTCATGGAATTATATTTGCTCCTGCTTTTCCTTTTTCAAATGTTTTCTCAGCATATCTTCTAATTCCTCCGCCACAATGGGCTTGGACAGATAGTCCACAAATCCTTCTGCCACATACATCTCAGATGCACCTGCAATGACATTGGCCGTCAGTACGATTACCGGAGTATTCTGATTAGGGTTCCTTGCATCCCCTTGTAACATATGTAAAGTCTCTATACCATCAGGGTCCGGCATCATATGGTCCATTAAGATCAAATCATACTTCTCTTGTTTACACAGTTCCACACATTCCATTCCCCCATGGGCCATGGTCAGCTGTATCTCTGTTCTTTTCAACAACGCTTTCACCACCGCCAGATTCATATTATTGTCGTCCACTACCAGTACCTTAGCCCAGGGAGCATAGAGCCCCTCCCTATCCTCGGTTTTCACAGCGGATTCTATTCTGTGTGCCTCCTTCGGATTGCCGATACAGGAAGCATTCACCACTTTCTGGGGTATGGTGACTGTGAAGCAGGAACCTTTGCCATATTCACTCTTTACCTCTATACTACCGCCCATCAGTTCTACCAGCTGTTTGGTAATATTCAGCCCCAAACCGGTTCCTTCTATGAAATGATTTCTCTTCTCCTCCAGTCGCTGAAAACTGTTGAACAGCTTATCTATATCCTGAGGTTTGATTCCCATGCCGGTGTCCTCCACAGACATCTGCAACAGGAACTGTTCCTCCCGGTAAATACCCCGGACCGTAAGAGCAATCGCGCCCTCTTTGGTATACTTCACCGCATTGGACAGCAGATTGTTCAGAATCTGACGGATTCTGAGTTCATCTCCCTGAAGGACTGAAGGTAGCTTCTCATCCACCTGCACCTGTAATTGGAGACCCTGCACATCTGTTTTCATTTGGGTACCATTTATCACATCGGTCAGCATATCGGACAGCTGATATTCCGTCTCCAGTATGTCCATTTTGCCTGCTTCGATTTTTGAAAAATCCAGCACGTCGTTAATGAGCCCTAATAGCAACTTGCTGGCATTTTGTACATGTCCCGCATATTCTGCCACTGTCTCATCCTTATTTTCCCGCAGAATCATTTCATTCATACCGATGATGGTATTAATGGGTGTACGAATCTCATGGGACATATTGGCAATGAACCGTGCCTTGGCTTCACCGGCCAGGATAGCCACTTGCTTCTCCCGTTCACTGTGCATAATATCCCGAGCCGCCTTAATACCCGCCATGAACAGCAAGACAATGAGTCCCATACTGAGACCTACACCTCCATGAAGGGGCACTTCAGGTACAAAATTCAAATAGGTTTCCCACAGTGTCATTACAATCATGGCCACCAAGCCTACAATTAGTTCTCCGTATTCCCGGCTTCTGCCCTTACATATATCCCTGATAATGGTAACACCAATAAGCAACACCATCACCACTATGATTCCGTAGGTAAGAAACATGGTCTCATCCAAATGCCAGATATCAAATACTTCCAATAGGATATCCAAAATGAAATTCCCCAGTACCCCCCAGGACAGCCACTTAAAGTATTTTTCATAGCGCCCTTTTTGTATGATATTGATATAGGCAATGAAAGAATAAGCAATCAGTGCTGTCAGCAAAAATCCTACATGTGCTGCAATGGAGGAATTGGGCAGAAAAAACTGCCTTACCCGGGACTGTACCAGCATAGTCAGGGAAATGGATAAGGTACCCACTCCCAAATGGATAATACCGCCGCTAATCTTGAAAGCGATTCTTAATATACAACCGATTAGAATTGCCGCGCTGCTCAAAATCAACATATACACGGATACCAATAGTACCAATGCACACTCATCTATCATTTCACGTACGATATCATATTTATCACCGATATATACCGGATTCAAAAACCCTGCATACTCGGAATCGGACAGTAGTTCCACCGCCAGGGTCTTGCCCCCATCCTCTTGAAATATTCTGGCAAAAACAAATGCACTGGAGCTGTTGTCACCGAATATTCTGGTCTCCTTGGTGGTGTATTCACTGCGCAGCTCATCCTCCACATAGATACGCATATCCTGCTGGGACGCACGCATACAAATCCATGTATCCTCTTGTAAGGCAGGCACTGTAGTTTCCAACCGCAGCACTTTATTCCTCTCCGCCTGACAACTACCGGGCAGCTCCACCGACTCCCGGATACCATCCTCATGGACCCATTCCCAGTTTGCTTCCAGCTGGGTACAGGTACCGCTTTGAGTGGGATCCTCCCGGCCCATAAATATTTCCCCCAGCACCAGTAACATAATCACCGATAAAAACATTGCCACGAATATGCCCGTCTGAATTTTTATCACTCTATTTTCTTTTATCTGCATTGGTTCCTCCCCATCTGTAAGAGTACGTTCCTACCGTACCTATAACTTACCACCTATGATTAATCTGAAACGGATCAGATAATACTGCCATTTCTCAGTACCTTTCACCCAATCCAGTAATAATTCCCTCTCGGTGATTGTCTCCTCCAAAAGTCCCCGGGACACTTCATCCTTTCGGTACAGATATTCCTGATATCCCCGTATAAATGTCCATTTTGCCTTCTGCTCTGCCAATTGGGGGATTCCCTGACGGATACGTTGTTCCAATTCGTTGAGAGTCTCAGCTTCTCCGCGTTTGTAGCCCAGCTTGGCCCAAATCCACAGATTCCTCTTCACTTCCGTG
>JAFUKK010000064.1 GCA_017473665.1 Lachnospiraceae bacterium | reverse complement strand
GCCAATGAGCCCTATTTTGTAGGACACTTTCCCGGCAATCCGGTAATGCCCGGCGTGCTGATTATTGAGGCATTGGCCCAGGTGGGTGCAGTAGCTATGCTGTCCCAGCCCGAATGGAAGGGTAAGACTGCCTATTTTGCAGGCATCAACAATGCCAGATTCCGGGAGAAGGTATTGCCCGGAGATGTATTGATGCTGGAGACTACTATTGTAAAGGTAAAAGGTCCCGTAGGCGTAGGTAAGGCAGTAGCTACCGTTAACGGTAAAAAGGCAGCAGAGGCCGAGCTGACCTTTGCAATTGGTTAAGGAGATGTTTTAAAATGCAGCTTTTTAAGAGTAAGAAAGAGAAGACTTCTGAGGTGGTTGTTGCGCCCCAGGAGATTCCTCAGGTAAAATGCCCCAAGTGCGGCAAAATGCTGGATAAGGCAAGAGTAGTAAAGAGAAAATATGTATGCTATGAGTGTGGCGGTTACTTCCGGGTGAAGGTGCCCAACCGCATCAAAATGGTGGCAGACCCTCATACCTTTGAACCTTGGTTTGCAGAGTCTGAAATCGGGAACCCTTTAAATTATGAGGGCTACGAAGACAAGATCAAGGAAGCCAGAGAGAAGACCGGGCTGGACGAGGCAGTGACCGTAGGTCGTTGCAAAGTGTTCGGTGAGGACATTGTACTGGGAGTTTGTGATTCCCGTTTCATGATGGCCAGTATGGGTCATACCGTGGGTGAGAAAATCACCGCTACCATTGAAAGAGCCATTGAAGAGAGATTGCCTGTATTCCTTTTTTGCTGTTCCGGCGGCGCAAGAATGCAGGAGGGTATTGTATCTTTAATGCAAATGGCAAAGACCTCTGCAGCTATTCAGAAAATGGGAGAAGCAGGATTATTGTACTGTACTGTTCTCACAGATCCCACCACGGGCGGTGTAACAGCCAGTTTTGCAATGCTGGGTGATGTGATCATGGCAGAGCCCGGTGCTTTAATCGGTTTTGCTGGTCCCAGAGTCATCCGCCAGACCATCGGTCAGGAATTGCCCAAGGGCTTCCAGACTGCAGAGTTTTTGTTGGAACATGGATTTGTGGATGGCATTGTAAAGCGTGAGAATCTGAAGAAAACAATTTACTTTCTGGTAAAGGCACATCAGTGTAAGGATGGGGAATATGGTAATTTTGTAACCAATGAGGAGTACCATTTTGTTCTTTCTGAGATTTTGAAGGAAAAGAGCTGGAAGACACCGGATAAAAATGCATGGGAAAAGGTAAAGGCAGTCCGTAAGGTAGAGCGTCCCTCAGCAGTGGATTATATGGACCATATTTTTGATTATTTTGTGGAGGCCCATGGGGACAGAGGATTCCGGGATGACCCGGCGATTGTCAGCGGTATCGGTTTCCTGGATGGTAAGCCTGTGACGGTGGTAGCTGAGCACAAGGGTAAGACCATGAAGGAGTGTAAGGAGCGTAACTATGGTATGCCCATGCCGGAAGGCTATCGTAAAGCCCTGCGCGTTATGAAACAGGCGGAGAAATTCCACAGACCCATTGTATGCTTTGTCAATACTCCCGGTGCTTTCTGCGGTATGGAAGCTGAGGAGCGTGGTATGGGGGAAAGTATTGCCCGCAACCTGATGGAAATGTCTGCCCTGAAGGTACCTGTGCTGTGCATTCTCATCGGTGAAGGAGGAAGCGGCGGCGCATTGGCCACAGCAGTAGGTAACGAAGTATGGATGCTGGAAAATGCCACCTATTCCATTCTGTCTCCGGAAGGCTTTGCATCCATTCTTTGGAAGGATTCTGCGAGAGCCCAGGAAGCCAGTGAAATCATGGGTATTACTGCCCAGGATTTGAAACGATTGGGTATCATTGAACAGATTGTGCCGGAATTTGGCGGAGCAGATGAGACTACTGCAGGTGCCATCGGCGGTTACTTAAAGGAAAACATCAAGAAATTCTTGGAAAGCTATGACGGAACCGGTGGAGAAGAGATTGCAAAACAGCGTTATGACAGATTCCGCCGTTTCTAAAAGAAAGTGAAGACTATTATGAGTGAAAAGCAATTGGTAATCGGAAATCTGCAGGCACGGATTCCCGTAATACAAGGGGGAATGGGTGTAGGAGTCAGCTTATCCGGTCTGGCAGGTGCTGTGGCAGCTGCAGGCGGAGTGGGTGTGATTTCCACTGCCCAGATTGGTTGGCGTGAGCCGGATTTTGCAACAAATCCCATTGCTTGCAATCTCCGTGCCATTGGGAAGGAAATCGCCAAGGCAAGAGATATTGCCAAGGATGGTATTCTGGGTGTGAATATCATGGTGGCTACCCGCCAATATGAAGAATACGTGAAAGCAGCAGTAAAGGCCGGAATTGATTTGGTGATTTCCGGTGCAGGATTACCTATGAATTTGCCGGAACTGGTGGCAGGCACAGCCACCAAAATTGTCCCCATTATATCCGGTAGAAAGGCCATGGAGGTCATTACCAAATATTGGTTAAAGAAATACAATCGTCTGCCCGATGCAGTGATTGTGGAGGGTCCCAGAGCAGGCGGACATCTGGGATTTACCAGGGAGGAGCTGGAAACCTATACGGTAGAAAGCTACGATGAGGAAATCAGCAATATCATTTCCTATGCCTGCGAACTGGAGCAGCAGCACCATACCAGCATCCCGGTGGTGGTAGCAGGAGGCGTTTATGAACGTGCAGACCTGGACCATTATCAGCAGATGGGGGCAGCCGGTGTGCAGCTTGGTACCCGTTTTGTGACCACCAGGGAATGTGATGCCAGTGATGCTTACAAGCAGGCATACATTGATGCGAAAGAAGAGGATATTGTGATTGTGAAGAGTCCTGTGGGAATGCCGGGCAGAGCCATTCACAATGAATTTTTGGATAGGGTAAAGGCGGGAGAGCGTTTTATGAACGGTTGCAAGCAGTGCATCCGTACCTGTAAGCCCGCAGAGATTCCTTATTGCATTACCCAGGCACTGATTAATGCAGTGGAGGGACGCATCAAGGAAGGCTTGATTTTCTGTGGCAGCAACGCGAGCCGTGCCCACAAGATTGAAACAGTGCAAGAGATAATGGAGGAATTTACCAAATGATAGTGAGAATCACGGGAACCGGAAGTATGCTTCCGGCAAAACAGGTGACTAACCTGGAAATATCACAGATTGTGGATACCTCCGATGAATGGATTCGAGAGAGAACCGGAATCGGTGCCAGATATTTATCCACCGGAGAGACGGTGGCATCCCTGGCTACGGGAGCCTGCGAAAAGGCTTTGGAAATGGCCGGCAGGACTGCAGAGGAAGTGGATTTGATTCTGGTAGCCAGCTGTAGTAGCGAGATGCTTTTGCCCTGTAGCGCGTGTCAGGTGCAGGCAAATATCGGTGCGAGGAGAGCGGTGGCATTTGATTTGAATGCGGCCTGCTCGGGATTTATGTTTGCTTTAAACACTGCCTATGCATATTTGCAGGCAGGAATCTATAAAACTGCCCTTATTGCGGGTAGTGAAGTATTATCGAAAATCATGGACTGGGAGGACCGGGGTACCTGTGTGCTTTTCGGTGATGGTGCCGGAGCAGTGGTGCTGGAAGCGGATGCTTCTACGAATGCAGGCCGGGGCCTTATCGGCTTTGTCCAGTATTCAGACGGCTCCAAGGGGGAAGCTCTGGTATGTGAGAGCAGAGCCCTCCACAATCCTTACTACAGTGAGGAGTCCAAAAACACTTATGTCCAAATGGATGGACGTGAGATCTTTAAATTTGCGGCCAGACAGGTACCTGTTACCATAGAAGAGGTATTGCAAAAAACGGCAATACCCAAGGAGGAGATTTCATACTTTGTCCTCCATCAGGCCAATGCCAGAATCATAGAGGCCATCGCAAAGAGGCTGGATATGGGTCTGGAAAAATTCCCCTTAAACCTGGACCAGGTGGGCAATATGTCCTCGGCTTCCCTCCCCGTGCTGCTGGATAAGCTGCAAAGGGAAGGCCGCCTGGACCGGGGTATGAAGCTGGTACTTTCCGGCTTCGGTGCGGGTCTGACTTACGGCGCTTGTGTACTGGAGTGGTAAGCGTCAGAATATAAAAGTGCCTTATAAGTGGATGGGACCGGAGGGAGCCACTGAGCTGTTAGGTGTGGAAGATGGATGGAAATGCATTGACCTGTGGCGGAAAAATTGGTACAGTTAATCTAACAAATCAAGAAAAGGTGTGGAGACATGAGGGAAAGACGGCATACCCTGAATGCGATGGTAGTACATTTATTTAATAATGTGATGGATGTGGAAGCCCAGGCGGTAATCACCGAGGAGTTTCATGACATTACCAATAATGATATGCACATCATTGAAGCCATTGGCGTAGGAGGGCCTGACAGCATGTCTACCATAGCCAAGAAGCTGTCCGTTACGGTAGGCACCCTGACCACCAATATGAATGGCCTGGAAAAGAAGGGCTATATCCTCCGTGAGCGTAGTCTGGAGGACAAGCGTGTGGTGCTGGTGACTCTCACTGAGAAGGGACGGAAGGCCTTTTACCATCACCGGGATTTTCACAAGAAGATGATCCGCGCGTTAGTGAAGGATTTGAACCAGGAGGAGATGCAGGTATTGTATCGTTGTCTGGAGAACCTCAATGAATTTCTGACAGAAGCCCAGGGACAATAATGAGCATGTGATAGGATTTTTGTCACAGGATCAGATGTAAAGAGAAGAAGGTATTATAAGGATATCGTGCAACCCCGACTTACGGGGTTGCACTTTTTTTCTATCCAAGGATTGTGCGGGAAGCGTGTCATTTTTTGGCCTGCTGGCTTGCGAAGTGTCGCATCCTTTTGTTTACTGGCCTTGGGGGATGTGTTATGATGGTTTGTGTGGTCTTGAGCATACGGTTCCCAATGAAATGTCAAATATAGATGCTTGAAAATCGCATGCGTAGGGATTTGTGGCATACAGAAAAGGAGATTTAAAGAAAACTGTCTGCTGATGAATTGCAATTTTGTGGGCTTCAAGCGTACAAAGAATGGAATTTTGTGGATTCTAGATGCTTTGAAGTTTTGTTTTTTCAAAGTAGGTGGCATACAATATTTGAAAAACTAGAGATTATAGCTGCTGGAACAAGGTAATAGTTTGAAATAGGAGCATCTAGAATGAAAGAATTTGATGGTTTTAAATGCTGAGTGTAATTATGTGAGGGAAAATTGGGCAGACGAATGGACGTAAAAGCATGATTTTAGATGCATGTAGCACTTGAATTATTTGATAGTAGATGGAAAAGGAGCGATTAGTTGCATGTTAAAGATGATAGCTGTAGGTTTAGGTGGATTTATAGGAGCTGTATGCAGGTATCTGATTGGTTTGATACCCATGCATGAAAGATATAGTTTCCCCATAAAAACCTTTGGTATCAATGTGTTAGGATGCATTGCAATCGGAGCGATTACTGTGTGGGCGTCAAAGAATTCGTCCCTGAATCCGTATGTACTATTGTTTCTGAAGGTTGGTTTATGTGGTGGTTTTACTACTTTTTCGACCTTCGCTTTAGAAACAGTAGATATGCTGAAAAATGGAAATGTCCTGATGGCATTTATCTATGTGTTGGGAAGTGTATTGGCGGGTGTAGGTGTGATTTTTGCGGTGGAGTATTTTACGATGAAATAGAAGGGGGAAAGGATGAGAAAGATTGCCATAACCAAAAGCTGTTTAGAGCATGAAAAAGAACTGATTTTATCATCTGTTGAAAAAGAGGATGAGTTTTTTTTTTGACAGTGAGAAGGAATTACTTGAAAGCAAAGAGTGTGAGAATGTGGAAGTTGTATTTGGTGAGCCTGAATACAGTACCATCCGTTGTATGAAAAAACTCAGATGGATTCAAATGACTTGGGCCGGTGCCAATAAATACACCTCTGTTCCGGATTTCCCTGATGATATTATTGTTACCAGCGCATCAGGTGCTTATGGATGTGTGATTTCTGAATATATTGTTTCCGGAATTCTTGCATTGTATAAAAAGCTGTTCTTGTACCGTGCACAAATGGAGAACGGCGGTTGGGACAAAATTGCGGGAGATGATACATTAGAAGGAAGACGCGTGCTTATTTTAGGGACAGGAAATATAGGACAGGAAACTGCTAAAAAGCTCAGATGTTTTGGCACTTATACGGTTGGAATCTGTCGTACGCCCGGCAAAAAGCAGACTGATTTTGATGAGATGTATACAATAGAGTGTCTGGATACCCAATTGCAAGCGGCTGATGTGGTGGTTATTGCACTTCCCGGTACAGCAGAAACAGCGGGCCTGTTTGATGCAGAAAGAATAAGCAAGATGAAGGCAAGTGCCATACTCGTAAATGTGGGGCGTGGATTTATTGTGAATACGGAAGACTTAACAGACGCGCTGCAAAAAGGCTTATTGGCCGGTGCAGTTCTGGATGTTACAGAGCCGGAACCTTTACATGAAAAGCATTCCCTCATACATATGGAAAAGGTAGTATTGACTCCCCATATTTCAGGAATCAGTTGGGGGGAAAATAAGTTTACCAGAAAGAGAATCTTGGAGATATTCTGCGAAAATATAAAGCGGGATAGGAATAATGAGCCCAAAATGAATATGATTGATTTTAGTAAGGGGTATTAGTTTTAAGCCAAGGAGCAGAATTGGTAACTGTCGAAAAAGCCGGAACATGTCTTGAAGTTATGGAGGAGAAATGAAAACACCTATTATAGAAACAGAAAGAATGATATTAAGACCATTGTCGGTTACGGACGCGAATGATATATACGAGAGATGGACTTCAGATGACCGTGTTGCAAAATATGTTAAATGGT
>JAFUKK010000063.1 GCA_017473665.1 Lachnospiraceae bacterium | reverse complement strand
TTATTATGTAGTTTTATTTTTTTGAACAGATATCCAACATTTTGGAAAGGTTTGGTTTACCATGATAAATTTTGAGGAAGAATTAAAGAAATTTAATCCCAGCCTTGAGGTAGAGGATGCGGAGGAAGCCATTTATAATCAGGATTTGACAGATATGGCTGATTTGCTGGTAAAGATGCTGAAGGAATCGGAAGAAAAGAAAGAGCAATAGGATATAGAGAGGTGTAGCATGTTTTGTTATAATTGCGGCTGTCATTTATCAGAACATGATTTTTGTACCGCTTGCGGTGTGGACGTATCCTTATACAAAAAGATCATTCATGTATCCAATATGTACTACAATGAAGGTCTGGAGAAGGCCACCGTCAGAGATTTGTCCGGTGCAATTACAAGTTTACGACAGAGTTTAAAGTTTAATAAGAATCATATCGAAGCCCGCAATCTCCTGGGTTTGGTTTATTTTGAGACCGGAGAGGTAGTGGCAGCGTTGAGTGAATGGGTCATCAGCAAGAATCTCCGTCCGGAGAAAAATATTGCAGATACCTATATAGAGATGGTGCAGTCCAATGCAGGCAGACTGGATGCCATCAATCAGACCATAAAGAAGTATAATCAGGCGTTGTTATACTGTATGAATGACAGCAAGGATCTGGCTATCATCCAGTTAAAGAAGGTACTGTCCCTGAATGCCAAGTTTGTGCGTGCCCACCAGTTACTGGCGCTGCTTTATATTGACAGTGAGCAGTGGGAAAAGGCCCGCAGGGAATTGGTCAAGTGCATGGACATCGACCGGAATAATACTCAGACCCTCCGCTATATGAAGGAAGTAGAGCGGATGCTGGCACCGGACGAGAATGATGGGTCCGCCGGCAAAAAGAAAAAGGATGATATCATCCGCTATCAGAGTGGTAATGAGGTAGTTATCCAGCCCGCCAGTGTAAAAGAACCTAAGAGTAATATTTTTACTACCCTGATAAATGTGGTGGTAGGTTTGATTATCGGCTTGGCGGCTATGTATTTCCTGGTGGTTCCGGCGGCTGTGATGGATGCCCAGAATGATGCCCAAAAGGCTGTTACGGAGATTGCCAACCAGATGGATGCCAAGACCCAGCGGGTACAGGAGCTGGAAAAGGAAGTGGCTAAGCTTACTGACCAGAATAAGGAATTATCAGATAAGCTGGCAGGCTATGTGGGTACCGATGGTACACTGAAAAATGTGGATTTTCTGTTAAACGCGGCTAAGGTTTATCTGGAGACCCAGGATGTGAAGCAGACTGAGCAGCAGCTTGGTCAGATAGAACAGACTGTGGTATTAGAGGATTCCTCTGAGAGTTTTAGGAGCCTGTACACCCTGTTATTACAGACCATAGGCCCGGAGCTGTGTAAGCAATACTATAACGAAGGATATACTGCCTTCCGTAATGAAGAATACGAGACAGCCATAGAGCTGTTTACCAAGGCGGTGAAATACGATGCCACCCATGTGGAAGCCCTGTTCAATCTGGGCAATGCTTACCGATTAAACGGTGACAAATTAGAAGCCATCTCTACCTATGAACAGGTGATTAGCCTGTTCCCGGATACGGAGCGCGCCCGTCGTGCCCTGCGGTACAAGCAAAATCTGGAGGATGATTTGGCCGGTTAAGTACAAGAGAATGAATAATAAACAAAAGAAGGATCTGCGGATAGCCGCAGGTCCTTTTTGTATGAGAAATTTGCGGTAAATTGTTTCTCATTGTAAACGACAAAGGGGAATTGTCGGTAACAAACTGATTAACGGAAAGGTGGACAAGAGTATGGAGGAGTTTCAGGTTATTGAAAATTGCCTGATGATTAAGCTACCGGAGGAGGTGGATCATCACAGAGCAGGTTATATTTCGGAGCGGGCAGATTGCTTTATTGCCCAGAGTGCTGTAGAGCATGTGGTATTTGATTTTGAGGATACACAATTTATGGATTCTTCAGGAATTGGTATCATTGCCGGCAGGTACAAGCAGATTTCCTGCCTGGGAGGCAAAGTGTATGCTATTCATGCCAATCCGCAGATACTGCGGATGCTTACATTGTCCGGCTTAAATAAGCTGGTAATCTGTGATTATAAATAACCTTGAGGGGAGAAGGAAATGAAAAACGAAATAGAACTTTATTTTGACGGAATATCCAATAATGAAAGTCTGGCCAGAGTGACGGTAGCCTCTTTTGTGGCCCATTTGAATCCCACGCTGGAGGAATTGGCGGATATCAAGACCGCTGTGTCCGAGGCGGTGACCAATGCCATTATCCATGGCTATGAGAATTATTACGGTTATGGGAAATACGGCAATCATTTTCCTGCGTTCCTGCAGGTGCATCCGGGTAAGGTGCGGCTTCATTGTACCCTGGAACAGGGAGTTTTACATATAGAAGTAGAGGATGAGGGAAAGGGCATTGACAATATAGACAAAGCAATGGAACCCTTGTATACCACCAAACCGGAGTTGGAACGTTCCGGTATGGGCTTTGCCTTTATGGAAGCTTTTATGGATGATTTGGAGGTGGAGAGTACACCCGGTAAGGGGACTATTGTGCGCATGCAGAAAAAACTGGCGGCAGGCCCTTGGTTTGGAAGGGATGATAATGATTGATGGAGGATGTAACAGCACTTATTGCAAAATCCAAAACAGGGGATGAAGCAGCCAGAAGTATGCTGATAGAAAATAATTTGGGGCTGGTACATCATATCGTTCGCAGATTTGCAGGCAGAGGCTATGAACTGGAGGATTTATTTCAGATAGGGACCATCGGCTTGATGAAAGCTATTGATCATTTTAATCTGGACTTGAATGTGAAGTTTTCCACCTATGCGGTGCCCATGATTGCCGGGGAAATCAAACGCTTCCTTAGGGATGACGGGCTAATAAAGGTATCCCGTACCATCAAGGAGAACGGTACCCGGATCAGATACGCCAGGGCGCAGCTACAGGGGACACTTGGCAGGGAACCTTCCCTGGCGGAATTGGTAGAGTCTACCGGTCTGGAGGAGGAAGATGTGGTGTTGGCTATGGAAGCGGGGATTCAGGTAGAATCCATTTATAGTGCCGTGTATCAGGAGGATGGCAGTGAGATTTATCTGGTAGATAAGGTGGTACAGTCAGAGGGCGGTGTAGGTAGTCGGCTTTCCGATATCAGCTATACCGGAGATGAAGAAAAGGATAGATTGCTGAATCATATGTTGTTGCATTCTTTGTTAGAAGGCCTGCCACAGGAAGAGAGGCAGTTAATTATTATGCGGTATTTTCAAAACCGTACCCAGATGGATATTGCCCGGGAGTTGGGAGTCAGTCAGGTCCAGGTCAGCAGACTAGAAAAAAAGATTTTGTGCAAACTTCGAGCCAAGGCATTGGAATAGCGAGGCGGCAGATGCTTCCAATAACATTAAGATTCTATAAAGTGGGATGAAATTTCTTCCCTTTCAGAGCTTTTTCGTATATGATAATAGCAGATAAAATATACACGGGGAAGGAAGGGAGTACGGATGAATTTAAAAAAAGCATTACATTATACACTGTGTCTTTTGGGGTGCCTGTTACTAATCGTGATGATTTTGTATTTTGCTATCTCACTGTATTTGAAGATGAATGATACCCGGGAGGCAGGCAGTGATTTGATTATTACAGAGAAAATGTACTCTCAGGAAGAACTGGACAATGCATTGCAACAGGCTTTGGCGGAGGAACGTGCCAAGGTGACAGCGGGAGATGCACTTCACACGCTAAAGAATTATCTGCAGGGGGGGACCACGGTGGTGCAATCCCTGCGGGAGATATATCCCAATGAGATTGTGCTGGCTTCCGGAGGAAGATATCA
>JAFUKK010000006.1 GCA_017473665.1 Lachnospiraceae bacterium | reverse complement strand
GCACGCAGGATACCAATCTCCTTGGTACGCTCCTGTACTGAAATCAACGTAATCACTCCAATCATAATGGAAGACACAATCAATGAAATAGCTACAAATGCAATGAGTACATAGGTAATTGCATTGATAATGGTAGTAATGGAGGACATCATCAGTCCCACATAATCGGTATATGCGATTTTCTCCAATTCGGCTACGCTCTCGTTATAAGCAGCTATGGCCTCTTCAATTACATCCTTATTTTCAAAGGAAGACGCATACAAATTAATGGTGGCCGGGTCTTCTATATCCACATACCCTAATTTCCTCAAATTATTCTCATAACTGGACTCCGAAAATTCCAATACCTCATCATGATAAGTGGCCATCTGTTCCCGGGTATAAGTCTCCATCTCCATGTCCAGCGCTCCCGCCAGCTGCATGGGACTCATGGCGGACAACTGTGCAGATACCTGAGCTGCATACTGTGCCTTGGTCTGCTCCACTACCATCTCTGTAAACAGCTGGGTAATGTCCTGGTCAGGCATGGCGGTAATGTAGTCCCTTATCTCAGCCTCAGCCATACCCATCTGTTGGGTCATAGCCTGTAGCATGGTATTCTCCATATCCTCACGGGTCATACTACCCATGGTTTGGTCCACAATAGCATCTAATTCCTCCTTGGAAGGGATACTCTTAATCTTTACATAAGCTGCTGCCCTACCATCCTCGTCCAATGCCTCAATATAATTCTTAAATTCCTTTACCTTCTCCTCTTCCGTTAAATTTCCGGTATTCTCAGGGAAAGGTAATCCGGTAAAAATATCCACGGAGGCATCTGAAAGCTGTGCCTCTACTGCTTCAGAATCCTTGGCATTCTCAATAATATACTTTGTCAATTCGCCGGTATAACCAATGGTACCGGTAAGCATTGCAGATACCGCGTCCTCATTGGGACGAATGATACCTGACACCTTTAACACTGTGCCATTATCATACAAATATTTTAAACCGGTCTGGGTATCGCGCAAATCCATATATAAACCGGTATTTTCATCCAACACATAGCAATCAGAACTTAAAATAGTACGGAACTCCATATCACAGATTTCCTCAAAGGTCCATTTCTGTTCTGCTGCTTCCACTTCTGTACCGTTCATGGCAGCATCTGCCAGCTTATCAATCTCTTCTTTGGTTTTCAGGCCCAACGCATATAGAGCCATATCATCGATTTCGTTATTCTCATCCACTACCAGAACAATCTCATCATACTCAGTAGGCCAAGAACCGTAGATTACATCATATTGCTTCTCCAGCAAAGGGCTAATCAGCCTACCATTGTCGCCGGAAAGCATTTCCTGCCACAAGACTGCACCGGAAGCCATGGGTGACATACTCTGCATACTACCTGCCGAGCCCGCCATGCTCCCCATATCCATCATGGAGGATAAGTCCATTCCAAAATATTCTACCAAAAGCTCCTGTAAAAGTGCCTGGGTGTCAGACTGAATAATAGTACCATCCACACTTTCCGTATAAACCAGTAAATCCACATCGTAGGTATATTGCACTCCGCTAATAGCCGCTGCCAAAGGGCTATTCTCAACTGCACGCTCTGCCTCAATATACTCCTTAAAGGACTTTAAATCATTCTCTGTGGTTTCCATGGAATTTAACGCATCGATCATCTCATATATCATGCCCTTAGGATAAACCGCATCCTCTTCGTGTTCGGATTCTGACTGGGCCTGACTCATAAAGGTCACCAGCAGGGAGCTCATATCTATATGCTGAGACTCCAGGGTCAAAGGATATGAGGATAAAGTGTCCTCCTGTAGGGTATCAATATAGGTGGTCATGCCCTGAGACACTGCAAAAATCAATGCAATACCTATGATACCAATACTACCTGCGAAGGAGGTCAATATAGTACGTCCCTTCTTGGTAAATAAATTCTTTAAAGACAGTCCAAAGGAGGTTGCCAGAGACATAGAGGGCTTTTTACTATTCTTTTCTTTCTCCGCCTTGGCCTGCTCCTTTTTTACTTCTTCTTCATATTCTGCCTTGCTGATGGGAGCAGAATCATCTGTAATTACACCATCCAACATTCGGATAATACGTGTGGAGTACTTTTCTGCCAGCTCCGGATTATGAGTAACCATAATAACCAGCCGACTTTTGGCCACTTCCTTCAAAATATCCATGACCTGCACACTGGTCTGGGTATCCAGTGCACCGGTGGGTTCATCTGCCAGAATAATATCCGGGTTATTTACCAATGCTCTGGCAATGGCCACTCGCTGCATCTGTCCACCGGACATTTCAGAAGGTCTTTTATTTAACTGGTCTCCCAATCCCACATCTTCTAACGCTTTCTTTGCACGTTTTCTACGGTCTGCCTTGGACACACCGGAAAGACTCAATGCCAGTTCCACATTCTGTAAAACGGTCTGGTGGGGAATCAAATTGTAGCTCTGAAATACAAATCCTACCGAGTAATTACGATAGGAATCCCAATCCCTGTCTTTGAAATTTTTCGTGGATTTGCCATTAATGACTAAATCACCCTCCGTATATTGGTCCAGACCACCTATAATGTTCAACATTGTAGTCTTACCGCAACCGGAGGGTCCTAAAATGGAGACAAATTCACTTTCCCGAAAATGTAGGTTGATTCCTTTCAGTGCCTCTACACTTCCATCGCCTGCTGCATATTCTTTTTTAATATTTTTTAATTCCAGCATTTTGCATCCTTTCTTCCGCTTATATGTACCTGCCATACTTGCGCGCAGGGCCACTCTCTCTTTCTTGCCCTACAAAATATTTATTCGGATGAAATTGTAATGCATCTGAATTTGCCCGTCAATAGAGTTATTCTTTTTTAATAATTAAATTCTTTTTTTATAAAATCAGCAGAACACTATTATTGCCATTTTATAAAAATTATCGGCCCCTCACCTGATAATTTAAAAATCTCCTCCCGGTTACCCACGCAAACAGCAACCCTAACATCATGTAAAGTACCGGCACCACCTGCCAAGGCAAAAATACCTTTCCTGCTATCACTACCGTTTGCATGCTGAAGCAACTCCAGCCTGCCACAAAATCACCGGGCAGATAGCTCCAAAGCTGGGACAGCAAACGATATTCCTCCGGCATACTAAAAAACATGGGCAGAAGGATGATTCCAATAGCAATGGACAGTGCCCCCATACTGCTATGAAAAATTTCCGAAAACATCATTACCAGTGCCCCCATAAACACTCCCACCAGAAGAATCATCAAATACGTAATCAAAACTGCCTCCCCTACCGTAATGGGATGGGAATTTCCTACATAAATCTGCTGAAATGCTGCATCATAACCTTCCGTTCCATATAAACCCAGGGCTACAATTACAGCTGTTAGTACCAGACTTGCGGACATCCCCAAGGCACTTAGGATACCTGCCCCACATTTTGCCATATAGAGCTTTCCCCTGCCCCATTTACAACATAAAATCATTTGGTCAGTTTTTCTTCCATGCTCCTGAGGGAATACACCGGATAAACAGATTGCTACCATAAAAAGCACCAGAGCTCCGATGGTATATGCGGCGCTGAATAGCACAGAATACCCTTCTGCATACCGGAACACCATCGGCTCCTTCAGACATGCTTCTGCTGCTCTCCAGTAATCCTTCTCCCTATCTGATAACAACAGTTCCTCCCAGCTTTTTTCCATTTTCATAAGGCGCATCCTTTGCAAATCGGCTGCTCCACCCTGCCATGCTACCAATTCCACTCCAGCGAGCCCGGTTACCTGACGTACATAATGATATATAGCGCTATAGAGCCTGGCATATTTCTGATATGCTTCCGTCAGTGAATATTTTTCATCCTCAAAAGGTACGTTACTATATGCTTCCTGCATTTCTGAAAGCAGCATATCATCAATGGCTCTTCCATCCAGTGCCTTCTGGTATGCCTTATCTTGCAGAAATATCTCATAATTACTCCCCAGTTTTTCACCCTTTACATAATAAGAGCCCAGTAGCGGTCCTCCCACTGTAATCAGAACCAGCATAATAGAAAACACCAGACAAATCCATACCATTCTACGTTGCCAGATTTTTTTCATTTCATAAATCCAAAGTGTCTTCATCGGCCGCTCACCTGATAATTCCGATATATCTTGCCACCAACCAATACCAGTAACACTATAATCAACAGATATAAAATCGGTGCAAACTGCCAACTGTTCAGCTGTAGACCGAAAATATTCACCAGGCGCATATCCAAAAATCCCTGGTCTGCCTTTAACATATTAATAGGCAGATAGTTCCATGCTTGGGACAGCACTCCTAAGGAAGGAGCTATTGGTACCAAACGAGCTGCAAACAACAGCCCTATGAGGATTGCCATGGCACCGATACTGCTACGTAACACCTCTGCCAAAAGCATGGCAAATACCGCCACCATAAGAGAGGATAACAGCAATAACCCTGCCATCATCAGCAAGGCCTGACCCATGGAGAGGGGATAGGAATACCAAGGTGCAATTACCGACTGTATCGACGCATCAAAGCCTTCTGTACCATAGCTGAAAAACTTACCCAAAAGCTCCAGGGCTACAAATAACAGATTCACCACAAATACCACCAGACTTCCTGACAGTAGCTTGGCTCCATAAACCTTAGTACGGCCATAACGGGTACATAATATCAACTGATCTGTTTTTCTGGTATGTTCCTCTGCAAAAACCGTCACCATGGATATGGCAATAAAAAAAGTGATTAGCATACAAATCATGTAACAGCCGCTCATGCCGGTAAAAGAATCATAAGCCTGTGCATATTCATAAGTAAAAGGAATCTGCACCCGGGCATCCTTCTCCTGCCAGTAGGCAACCTCCCGGTCTGACAATTCATAATACTCCCACATACTGTCCCGACTCTGCTCTCGCAGGCCATATAAAGCCTCTTGGGTCATATTATCCAAAGAATAACCGGAGCCCAATCCCCAATATTTTAGCCGATTTTCTACATCCTCATATTTACGTACCTCATTTCGGTAAGTATCTGTCCACTTATAATCCTGGGTACTCCGGTCTATCTTGGCATAGGCATCCCGCATTTCTGCAAAAAGTGCATCATCCATAGGTCGGTCGGATAAAGCTATTCCATTCTCCCGGTCTGTGCGGTTTCGTTCCATATGAGTCTCATAGAAAACATCCTCCACATAGGTGGACCCCAGACTCCCGGAAAACGCCATCACTATCTGGACTGCCAGCAACACTAAAAAGGTCACCAGGGTACTTTTCTTCATAAGTATTTTTTTAATTTCATAGCCCATCAATGTACGCACTTATTCCACCTCGCCTTCGCCAAATTCCTGCAAATAAAATTCCTCCAAATCCCCGGTGATGTCCTCACGGGTCCCGTCAAATACCAGGCTGCCACCATTCATCATCAGTATCCGGTCTGCAATACGGTCAATATCAGATACAATATGGGTGGATAAAATTACGATATTATCCTTGCCCAGCTGCGCAATCAGATTGCGGAAACGTACTCTCTCCTTGGGGTCCAGCCCTGCGGTAGGCTCATCCAATATGAGAATCTGAGGGTCATTCAAAAGTGCCTGGGCAATGCCAAGTCGTTGCTTCATGCCACCTGAATAGGTCTTAATCTTCTTTTTTGCCACATCCGTCAGGGACACCAGTTCCAAAAGCTCCTTGACTTTCTTTCGTGCCTCACTTTTTCCGATACCCTTCAGTGCCGCCATATAAAGCAGGAAATCCTTCCCTGTAAAATCCGGATAATACCCAAAATCCTGAGGCAAATATCCCAGCACTGCCCGATATTCCTCCTCTGATACATCAATACCATCATAACTGATGGTGCCGCTGGTGGGTGTCAAAATACCGCACAACATACGCATCAACGTAGTCTTGCCAGCTCCATTGGCCCCCAATAAGCCATAAATTCCCTTTTCCAGTTTCAAAGAAATGCGATCCACCGCAATTTTATTCTTATACTGTTTAGATACTCTATCAATTACTAATTCCATGCCAAAACCTCCGTCATTCGGATAAAACGATAGCTTTCACGAGCTGTGACAACAACCCCTGCAATACATATCAGTACCCATACTTCCACATATTCCCGGGTAAACAATTCAGTAAACTGCCAGGGCAGATACAACTCCAGCACACATACCAAAGCTGACAACACAAAACACAGGAAGGTACTTTCATTGCCACGTACTTTTCTTACAATATACAGCCCGCCACCTGCAGTCAGAAAATAAGGTACCATAATGTATAGCACATTTATCTGTGCCTTACAGCCCAATACCAACATAAGACAAAACAGCACCGCAAAGTTGACTACCCCCAGTAATATCATCCGGGACATTACTATACTTTTTAGGGAAAAGCGTGTGGCAAGCTCCAATTCCTCCATGCCGTAGCGATAGCTGCGGATGCTCTCTGTCACAGAAAGCATCACCAAAAAAGGGATTAGTGCCAAAACCATTCCTGCATGCCTGGCCTCTATCATTTCTATAAAAGAAAAGGTAACTATACGAAGTACTGCGGAAAATACCCACACTCTTTTGGAGATATATCCTGCCTGGATTCCTACCAAACGAAACCAATTCACTTGAGGCACACCATATTTTCTAACAAAGTCCCTCTTTTCCCGGGGCTTTGGTGCTTCAAAGTATATTTCCAATTCCTCTTTCAGCTTATCTTTCATCCGAAATCCTCCTTTCTAATTTATCGGTAATCTTGGAAAGTTCACGATGCAAGGCAAATCTGGACCTGCCATATAGCTTGCACAAATCTGCAAAGGATACCTGATTCACATAGCGAAGCAACAAAAGCTCCTCCTCTTCCTTTGACAGTTCTGCCATGGCCTGTTTCAAAGCCTGCTGCCGGATAAACTTCTCCTCAAATCCCTCCTGCGCAAGCTCCTCCTTCAGTTCCTCCACCGGAGCTTTCCGAAATTCCTCAATACAAAGATTCCTCGCAATAGTATACAAATACGCCAGCGGCCGTCCGGTATCTTTGTAGGTACTACTCTCAAAAAACCTTAAGAAGGTTTCCTGCGTAATATCCTCCGCCAGATGCTGATTCTCCACTCTGAAATAGCAATAACGGTATATTTTGTCATATTGTTCTTCTATATTAATCCCCATGGAAACCTCCTTTCACTATGTATAACGGATGAAAAAAAGAAATGTGCGCTCCAAAAGAAAAAAGGCGTGTTCTTCACACACGCCTGAAAACTTTCCCTGCTCTAAGCATTGCCAAAATCATAACTCCATAAAAGGCCAGCATATAGAAAGGCATAATCCCCATACTTATCACCTGTCCTAATACACCGCACAAAGCCGGTGCAAGCATCATAGCAGCACTGGAAACTGCCATCTGAGTACCAATAACTGCCGGTGATAGCTCTTCCCCAAAATTCTCCGGTGCCAAGTAATTGAAATTAGGAAACAATGGTCCATTGCCCAATCCTATCATAAACAAAGCCACCCCGGCCAAATACGCCCCACCGGGTATTAGAAGGAGTAAAAGTGCTACCCCCAATATCCCCTGTCCTATCTTGATAATTTTCCAACTATGTAATTTGGCTGCCAGGACACCGGATAAAAATCTGCCCACTGTCATACCAATATAATAAAACATAATAATCTCCGCTGCCTTTTCTGCAGACAGGTGCTTATATTCTACCAAAAAAGTGCTGCCCCAGCTACCACAGGTGCATTCAATAGCCACGGAGGATACAAACAAACACCACATCAACTTTACACCGGGTACTTTCATAAGCTCCCTTAAAGGCAGCACCTGCATGTTCTGTTCTTCCTCTGCCAGTTCTGCTCCATGTGCCTTTTTCCACAAGGGCACAGAAACAAATAAAATCACACTGATGACCACTTGCAATAAAAATGCAATTTTATATCCGCCTCTCCAACCGGACGCACCACTGATAACCAATGACATAATATAAGGACTTACAGAAATACCAACCCCATAAAAGCAATGTAAAAAACTCATCTGGGCAGCATTATAATGAATGGCTACATAATTGTTCAAGGCCGTATCGATACAACCTGCTCCCAATCCCAAAGGAATGGCACAGAAACACATCAACCAGAAATTGCCCGTAAAAGCAAACCCCAATAGAGCAAATGCTGTCATGGCCGTGCTACAGGCAGTGACCTTATTCGTACCAAACCGATTGATTACTCGGGCACTTAGCATACTGGAAATGGTGGTGCCACAGGATACAATTACAGAAATAAAGCTGCCAAAAGAAATGGGTAATTGATATTCTGTATAAATAGCCGGCCAAGCTGTTCCAAAAGAGAATCGGGTATCCCCAAACCAATAAAAGCAATATAAATAATCAATAACAATAACGTACTCATCTTCTCATTCTCCTATCAAAGTCTAAAGAAAATATCACACTTCCAACTCTTCCAACTCTGTCTCAGTCTCCAGCATGCGCTCCAGCAGGGTCTCCTGCCTGTGCTCCTCTTCCTGTAACTGATTCTGCAATTCCATCAGTTGTTGGTAATCCGAGGCCAATGCCGGATCCGTCAGCTGTAATTGCAAGTTTGCAGCCTTTTCCTCACTTTCTGCCAGCTGCTTTTCATACTTCTCCAGCTGCTTCACCAGGCGGGATTTTATCTTGCCCGGATTGTAATAGGACTTTTTATCGAACACATCCTGTAAGGTAGGCTCCTTGGCATCGACACCGGCAGCCTGTCCCTGGTCCCGGACCTGCCCACTCTTACCCGGCATCACTTTTCCGGCATTCTCCTGCTTTTGCTTTTCCTGCAAATATTCTTCGTAACTACACTCATATTGCTTTACAGCATCTATACCGAATTCCAGAATACCGGTAGCTACCTGTTGAATGAAATAACGGTCATGAGATACAAACAACACCGTCCCCCGGAAATTCTGCAGCATCTGTTCCAGTGCCTGCTTGCCCATAATATCCATGTGGTTGGTGGGCTCATCCAGAATCAGCAGATTGGGACGCTCCTGAAACATCTTACACAATTCCAGACGTACCTTCTCTCCACCGGAAAGCTGTCCCATCAGCTTCATTACTTCTTCTCCTGAAAACAAAAAGCTTCCCAAGGCGCTCCGCACCTCTTCTCTCTTTAAATCCGGGTACTCCTGCCAGAAATTATCAAGGACCGTCTGGGCCGGGTCCGCATCATTGACCACCGCTTTTTGCTGGTCAAAATAGCCCCATTCCACATTCTGGCCAAAGGCAAACCGTCCCCCTAGTGCCGGAAGCATCCCCACCAGCGTCTTTAACAGGGTGGACTTACCCTTGCCGTTTTCACCCAATATTGCCAACCGATTCCCCTTACGTAGAGTAAAGGTTACCCGGCTCAACTCTTTATCATAACCAATGCCCAGATTTTTTACGGTCAGTACATCTGTATAGCTCTCCTTCAGGGGCGTAAACATGGCATGAAAGGTCTTGGTATCAAAGCGACGGGGCTTCTCAATCTTTACCATATGTTCAATGGCCATCCGCTTGGAACGGGTGGCTGCCACCTTGGTAGGGGTATTTTTCCACATTTCAATCCATTCTGTTAACCGTTGTATCTCCTTCTGCTGGGCCTCGTAG
>JAFUKK010000062.1 GCA_017473665.1 Lachnospiraceae bacterium | reverse complement strand
TGCCAATACTGTCTTAATAGCCAGCATTACTCTGGACAATTCACCACCACTGGCCACCTGTCCTAAGGGCTTTACATCCTCTCCGGGATTTGTGGAAATCAAAATCTCCACCTCATCATAACCACCGGCGGTAATATTTTGCTGTTTCAGCACCCGAATCCGAAATTCCACTGTCAGGAAATTCAGATTCTCCAAAGACTCCTGTAATTGAGACTCCAGCTGAACTGCATTTTTACTGCGAATCTCTGATACCATGGCACAGGCTGCCTCCAAGGCTGCCTCCTGCTGTTGCAATTCCTTTTCTAAATTACTGATATAGGCCTCATAATCACTTAGTTTGTCCAACAGTTCCTGCCGGGATACTCCATAGGCCAAAATCTCTTCTATAGAGGAACCATACTTATCCTTTAATCTGTTAATTTGATTTAGTCTGCTTTCCACCGCCTGAAAATCCGCACTGTCAAATTCATAATCATTCAGATATTCCATCACGTCCCTATTAAAATCAGACAAAAGATTCTCAATATCTGCAAGCTGTACTTCCAGTTGTCCTAATGGTTCATCCAAACCGGAAATATTTCTCATTGCTTTCAAAGCTCTGCCCAAGGAGCCCGCTGCGCCCATCTGACTATCATTACCGGTAAGCATATGGCATTCTGCCAACCCTTCCGTAATCTTCTGTCCATTTACCATAATACGATATTTCCGGTCCAGTTCTTCATCCTCTCCCGGAATCAGTGCCGCATCCGTTATTTCCTGTAATTCAAACTCTGCCAGTGCCCGTTCCTTATCCTTCCGGCTTTCGTCCATGGTTTCCTGCTCCAGCTGTTTTCTCAATTCCTTGCAAACACCATATAATCTGGCCACTTCAGCCTTGGGAGCTAATAGCTGCTCTCCTGCAAAAACATCCAGAATCTCTAAATGCTTTTTCTTATGTAATAGGGACTGGTGCTCATGTTGCCCATGGATATCGATCAGTACTTCTGCCAATTCCTTTACTTGTTTGGCTGTAACAGTCTCTCCGTTGATTTTAAAAACACTCTTTCCCACCTGCATCTTTCGGGTAAGAATTACCATTCCCTCGGGATCTGCTTCCAAATCCATTTTGTGTAGTTTCTCGGTTACCTGTTCATCCCCTCCGGTAAAAACCAATTCCACCAACGCACTGTCTGCTCCCTTACGTAGCATGTCCTTGTCAAATTTGGCGCCCAAAGCCAAATTCACGGAACCAATCAGCAATGATTTACCTGCACCGGTTTCTCCTGTGAGAATGTTCAGTCCTTCCTGAAAAAACACTTCTGTTTCTTCCATTAATGCCAGATTCTTTACATGCAAACTTTGTAACATTCTGCTCTCCTTATGTACCTTCTCCGAATCTGTTTCTATTATGATACACATCTAAGATGCGTGCCATTTCATTATACGTAGTAGTTATTTTCCTATCATTCCATGGAGCTTTTCCATCAATGCCTTGGTATCTGCCACAGTACGCACCGCCACCATAATGGTATCATCTCCTGCAATACAGCCTACTACCTCCTGCAGTTTCAATGCATCCAAAGCTGCTGCCACTGCCATGGCCATACCTGATATGGTCTTAATCACCAGTATATTCTGGGCCATATCCATGGATACAAATCCATCCTGAAGCACCCGGGTATACTTATCCCCGATATGTTCTTCTTTTTGTTTCAAAATTGCGTATTTCTGCCTGCCATGCTCACCCAACACCTTTGACAGTTTCATATCCCTGATATCTCTGGAAACTGTCGCTTGTGTTACGGAAAATCCGGCCTCTTTTAAATAACCTGCCAATTCCTCCTGGGTCTCCACATCATGCTTTTCAATAATCTCTGCAATTACAGCCTGTCTGCTCCGTTTCATCCTGTGCCGCCCTTTCTGCAGGCAGATATTGCCTACTATGCTTTACCGCTTAATTTCTTATGTAATACGTCCAGGAAACTTACCTGATTTATTTTAATAAACTCTGTTACCTTATCCGATTGTACCACACGAATCCTATCTCCCGTGGTCACCTGTACCTTATGGTTTCCGTCAAAGGTCACTTCCATCTGCTGCTTCTGACCTTCTTTGCCCTCCGGAATACAAATCTCCACCACATCCTCCGGAGACAAAATAATACTTCGTTGATTTAAGGTATGGGGACATATGGGAGTCAACATAATCATCCGGGCACCCGGCTCCACAATAGGCCCTCCCGCGGATAAATTATATCCTGTGGAACCAGTGGGAGTAGTTACAATCATACCATCCCCGCTGTATTCATTAAGAAATCGTCCATTGACTTTTATATCAAATTTCATAATCTGAAGGGAACCGATTCGTGAGATAACAATATCATTTAGACAATGCCCTGCTTGTGAGCCACCATCTGCAAAATGTACACAGCCTTCCAACATCATGCGGCGTTCTGTCTCGAATTGGTCCTCTAAAAGCTTGTCCAAAGAATCTTCCAGACAATCCACATCTATCTCCGTCATATAACCCAGGTTACCGAGATTTACTCCAATAATAGGCACTTGTACATCCATCATCTGGCGGGCAGCCTTAAGCACCGTACCATCACCGCCCAATACCAGTACACATTCTACAGTGTCCGCAAATACGCAAACTCCCGGGTCACCGGTCTGTTTCCAATCGGATTGCAATACATGGATGCTAACCCTTGCAGCATGAGCCTCCAGATATTCACGGATACGCTGTGTCACAACTAATTCCGGGTCCTTATGTTTATTTGTAAAAATCAGAAATTCTTTCATATCAACCTCTGTCCGTGCGCTATCATCATTAAATATAATAATGGTTATAAGTTATGAGAGCTCTGTACAATCTGCGCTATCCTCTCAGGCCACTGTTCCTTTCGGGATAATCCCTTCTGCTCCGAAATCAGTTCCTGCAGTTTTTCTTCTGCCTGATGCTCTGTAAGTGCCAGTACTTCTTCCGATATTCCATCCCTCTTGGCCAAGCGTACCAGATACTCAATATTTCCCTCCGGTCCCTTTATGGGAGAATAATCCAGATTTAACACCTCAAATCCCACACTATCCGCAAAATCTACAATCTTGTGAATCACCTCTTCATGGATCTTGGGCTCTCTGACTACACCATTCTTTCCCACCTTTTCACGGCCTGCCTCAAACTGCGGCTTAATCAGACACACCATCTGTCCCCCAGCCTTCAGCAGATTTCTGGCAGGTATCAGTATCTTGGTCAAGGAAATAAAGGATACATCACAACTGGCAAAATCCAATGCATCCTCTATATCTGCAGGAGTCATATACCGGAAATTAGTCTGCTCCATACATACCACTCTATGGTCATTGCGAAGCTTCCATGCCAGCTGACCGTAGCCTACGTCCACAGAATATACCTTGCTGGCACCATTTTGCAGCATACAATCCGTAAATCCTCCGGTAGAAGCACCAATATCCATGCATATCTTATCCGTCAAATCAAAGCTCCAGACCTCCATCGCCTTCTCCAGCTTTAAT